>JAEYWB010000953.1 GCA_023429275.1 Planctomycetota bacterium | reverse complement strand
CGATCACGGGAGCCTCGACCAACCTCAGCATCCCGGTCAACCACGCCGAGGGCTCGGTCATCATCAACAACGTGACGGTGCCGGCGCCCTGAGCGTTCACCTTCGGCGGTGCTCGATCCGCGACCTTAGTCCGCATCGGGTCGGCGAAGGACGAGGACGGGGCACGACGCGTGTCGCAGCACGAGTTCGGCGACCGATCCCAGCATGAACCGTTTGATGCCGTGGTAGCCGTGCGAGGCGAGGACGATCAGGTTCGCCTTCTCGGCCGCCGCGAACTCGCAGATGTCATGCGCGGGGTGCCCCAGGCGAACATCGAACCGCGCTTCGGCGAGGCCTTTTTGCGCCAGAAGCGCGGCGGCGTGCTCGCGAACCTTTTGCTCGCGGTCGTCCGGCGGCAGCTCTCCCCAGACCATGCCGGGGGCCAGGCTTTCGAGCGGCGTCAGCACGTGGAACACCCGCAGGCGGGACACCTGCCCCTCCGCCAGCTCGCGGGCCACGTCGAGGATCTGGTCGGTCACGGGTGAGAAGTCGATCGGCGCGACAATGACGTCTCGTTGCAGGGCGGACATGACAGGCCTCGGCAGTGGGGGGATCGGTGGGCCGTCCATTCTCTCAGGACGGATGCTGTAGACGCCAACATACCACGACCTCCCGAGGAGCCCGAGCGTCGATCGCGCCGTTTGCTCCGCATGTGGCAGGCAGGTAGCATGCCCGCACCTCTCGGCCCGATTCCGATTCTCTCCGATTCTCTCCGTCTCTCTTCGCTCGAGCCCGCATCATGGATCCCAAGACTCTCCAGCCCGGCACACTCTGTCTGCACGGCGGCCAGATCCCCGACCCCGCCACGAACTCCCGCGCAGTCCCGATCTACCAGACGACCTCCTACGTCTTCAACAGCACCGAGCATGCGGCGAACCTGTTCGGTCTGAAAGAGTTCGGGAACATCTACACCCGGATCATGAATCCGACGACGGACGTTCTCGAAAAGCGGCTCGCGCTGCTCGAAGGGGGAAGCGGAGCGCTCGCCGTTTCCTCCGGCCAGGCGGCGGAGTCGCTGGCGATCCTCAATATCGCCCAGGCGGGACAGAACATCGTCTCCTCCGCCAGTCTCTACGGCGGAACCTACAACCTCTTCCACTACACGTTTCCACGAATGGGGATCGACTGCCAGTTCGTCGATCAGTCGAATCCCGAGAACTTCCGGAAGGCGATCAACAGCAAGACCCGCTGCGTCTTCCTCGAGACGATCGGCAACCCCCGGTGCGACATCCCCGACTTCGAGGCGATCTGTGGAATCGCCCACGAGGCGGGCATCCCGGTGATCGTCGACAACACGACCGCCTCCCCTTACCTCTGCCAGCCGTTCAAGCACGGGGCGGATATCGTCGTCCACAGCTGCACGAAATTCATCGGCGGTCACGGGACGTCGATCGGCGGCGCGATCATCGAGAAGGGAGATTTCCCCTGGAACAACGGCCGCTTCCCGGAGCTGACCGAGCCAGACCCCAGCTACCACGGGATGAAGTTCTACGAGACCTTCGGCGGGATGAACCTCGCCTATATCCTCAAGGTCCGCACGCAGCTGCTTCGCGATCTCGGTCCGGCGATCAGCCCGTTCAACGCATTCCTGCTGCTGCAGGGGCTGGAGACGCTGCACCTGCGGATGCCGCGGCACTGCGAGAACGCGCTGGCTGTCGCAAGTTTTCTCTCGAGCCACCCGAAGGTTTCCTGGGTGAACTACGCGGGGCTCGAATCGCACGCCTCGTACAAGCTTGCGAAGAAGTATCTCCCCAGGGGGGCCGGGTCGGTCTTCGGCTTCGGCATCAAGGGGGCGACTCCGACGCAGCAGCGCGAGAACGGCATCAAGCTCATCAACAGCGTGAAGCTCTTCTCTCACCTGGCGAACATCGGCGACGGGAAGTCGCTGATCATTCACCCCAACAGCACGACTCACCAGCAGCTCACCGCCGAAGAGCAGCTCGCGACCGGCGTCACGCCGGACTTCGTCCGCCTCTCCGTCGGAACGGAGGACATCGAAGACATTCTGGCGGACCTGAAGCAGGCGCTCGACGCGGTATAACGAGTCGGTCCTGAGCCGCCGCCTATCGAAGAACGCGAAGGTCTCAGAGAGGACGCCGTGTTCCTGGAGCGGAACCGCGCCGGACTGGTCGCAATCACGCCCGGCGGTTGCGGAGGCTCGCGCCGACGGACGCCGCACCACGTCGTGCCGGAGCAGCCCCCGATGGTGGCGCCGGCGGCTCAACACGCGGAGCGATCGCGGGAATCGCCGTCGTCGGCAGGTACGGCTCCGCCAGAGTCGGTTCGGGTTCCCGAACAGACGGGCGGGCGGGCTGCCGCGGTTCCTCCTGACGGGATCGCACGCCGGACCGCGTCGAATCCGTCTCGATTCGATCGCCGAATCGCCGATCGGGCCGGCTGTCTGCGATCTGAGTCGGAGCGGAGCGAGGCCGATCGATTGCGGGGGCGGGAGAGCGGGTAGCAACCTTCGGCGGGATCTTGAGCTCCATTCCGATCTGCAGCGCGTCGGGACTCGCCAGCAGGTCGCGGTTGAGTTCGAAAACCTCCGCATAACGGCTGCTGCCGCCGAGATGCTGCAGTGCGATACTGCTGAGAGTGTCCCCCGGCCGGACGATGTGTGTGATTCCGACCGGTTCGGCGTCGTCGACCGGGGCGTCCTGCTCGGCATCGCTCGTCAGGGAGGGAACGTCCGGTTCTTCCCTGTTCTCCGAGCGAGCGACCCTCACGCCGGAAGCCCCGGGGCCAGTGAGGTGCCTGGAATCGACGGAGACGGGGACTTCTGGTTCGCTGGCCGGCAAAGGAGGCGAAGCGGGCAGAGCCGGAGGAGCGGGCTCGATGGTCTCTGCGGGATGACGGGCGTTCGTGTAGACCCGGACCGACCGCAGTGCCAGCCGTTCGTCGAGATCGCTTTTGGCCGTTTCGGTCCGCGCGTGAGCGGGAAGTCCCGCGTGTCGCGGGAAGCAGAATGCCGCCGCGAATCCTATGACAAGGATTCCGAGCGCAAGACCGAGTTTGGCATCACGGTGCATGGCGGCAGGGACAAGGAAGGGGAGTCCGTTCGGGGGGCTGAATACAAACCCTCGCTGAACAGATACCACACCCACGCGGCCCGGCCGGTGTTTCATGAGCCGCCGTCTCTCTATCCGGGAATTCAACCGACTCGCAGTCGGCCCGCGACTGTTGGGAAAACTGTTGCGGCCGTGCAACCTGTGACGGCCGTGCACACAGCCTCCCCGATCAGGGCCCACCGTCACCTGTCGCGGGATGGGTCAGTTTCAGAGCCGGAAGCTCAAGTTGGCGCTTCATTCTGTGGCCAGACGTTCACCGGAAAATCGCTGCAAACCAAGTGGCCGTCAGCCGTACCGTCAGAAGGGGGACCGCCCGGCTGTACGGTCGAGTTTCAAATCAACACAGAGTGGCAGAACTTGTTAGCTCGCGAAATAATGTCGCAAGTGTCTACGGGAAAGCACATTGTGGACAAAATGTGCGTGCAAATTGATTTTGCGGCATACCCTGTGCATCCACCGAAACCAAGTTTCCACAAAATTCACTTCGCATGCGAACTTTTTCTGTGATCTCTGCGTCTTAGAGAAACGTATGTGTGTGAAGAGTGAGCCATCCAGCGTGGCATGTTCTGCCAACACGGCAGAGAGGACGCCACAGACGACCGCGTCTCTCCCTTTATGACGAAGACGAAGACGTGGGCAGGTGGAGGAGCAAGCCATGTCCGATTATCGCCACCCCGCTATCCGGCAACTGACCGACCAACAGGTCCGGTACTCGCCGATCGACGTGCGGGTTGAACAGATGGACCGCGCCGAGCAGCTTCTGGCAGAGCTCGATGCGGCCAAGACCTATAGCTACCAGGAAATCTGCGAGCGGATCACGTCCTATCGGCCGACGTCGTATCCCCAGCTCGAAATCGAGGGGGCCGACCTGATCCACGACCTGCAGTTGTTCGTCGAAGACCTTTCGTCGAGTGCGAACATCGCGGCGGCCGACGCCGGTCAGCCGGTCCTGACGGTCGAGGAAGTGAGCCGGAAGTTCAACGTCTCGACGAAAACCGTCGATCGTTGGCGGAAGCGCGGCCTCGTGAGCCGCCGGTTCCGATTCGGCAACCGGACCCGCGTCGGGTTTCTCAGCTCGTCGCTCGACCGGTTCGTCCACGAGCACCACGACGAGATCGATCGCGGAACGCGGTTCACGCAGCTGAGTGAGAACGAGCGGCAGGACATCATCCTGCACGCCCGCAAGCTCGCCCGCTCGGGTGCCTGCGTCACCGAGATCAGCAAGCGTCTGGCGAAATCCTTTGACCGGTCCCCAGAGACCATCAGGTACACATTGAAGCAGTACGACTCCGAACATCCCGAGAACGCCGTGTTCCCCGAAGCGTCCGAGCCTCTTGGCGAAGACCGCAAGCGGGAGATCTACGCCCGGTTCAAACGCGGAACGTCGGTGGATGTCCTCGCCGGGGAATACTGCCGGACGAAGGCTTCGGTCTACCGGATCGTCTCCGAAGTTCGCGCGGACCTGCTCTTCGAGCAGCCGATCGACTTCATGGACAGCCCCGAGTTCCACGTCGAGAACGCGGACGCGGTGATCCTCGGACCTCCGCCCGCCGTCGACAAGAAGGGACCGAAGGTCAAGGCTCCTCCGGGCCTGCCGCCGTACCTCGCGAGCCTTTACACCGTCCCGCTCCTGACGCGGGAAGAAGAAGGCTACTGGTTCCGGAAGATGAACTACCTCAAGTTCCAGGCGGTGGAGCTTCGGGGGACGATCGACCGTTCACGTCCGAAGTCTGCCGACCTCGACCGGCTGGAAGGCCTGATCGAGCAGGCGGGTGAGGTCAAGAACTTCCTGATCCGCAGCAACCTTCGGCTCGTCGTTTCGATCGCGAAGCGGCACATGACCCCGACGACCAGCTTCTTCGAGATGGTCTCGGACGGAAACATGTCGCTGATCCGTGCGATCGAGAAGTTCGACTACACGAAGGGAAACAAGTTCTCCACGTACGCCACCTGGGCGATCATGAAGAACTATGCCCGCTCGATCCCGGCCCACTACACGCAGCTGGACCGGTTCCGGACGGGAAACGAAGAAGTCTTCGAGTTCTCGAAGGAAAAGCGTGGCAGCCAGTACCTTGATGAGCGGGTGAACCAGAGCCAGCATGAGATTCTCATGGGGATCCTGGACCAGCTCGACGAGCGTGAGAAGGCGATCATCATGAACCGTTACGGTCTCGACGCCGGGGCCGATCCACTCACACTCGAGCAGGTCGGTGAGCGATTTGGTGTGACGAAAGAACGCATCCGGCAGATCGAGACCCGCGCTCTGCAGAAGATGCGAAAGATCCTGGCGGACGAGCCGGTGGACATCCCCGGGGTGTAAGAGCCTCGGGCGGTCAACCGCTCGCTTCGCCAAAGAGACGCCCCGCCTGGCGGGGATCACTCAGCAAGCCCCCGGACGCTTCGGTGTCCGGGGGTTTGTTTTTGGAGATGGCTCACCAGCCGACACGCGCGAGTCTCTGGTTCCCGGTGTGGCTGCGATCTGACAGGAGTGCCGGCTTTCGACTTGAACCGGACGCTGGAGCATATCGGCCGGTCGGCTGGTGACCCGCCTGAGGTCTCCCTCGATGATCGGACGCGACAGGATATCATGCGGCTCCGCTCTCACCGCGAGGCCAACCGTGCCGAAGAAAGCTGCGAAGTCCCCGGCGAAGAAGAAGCCGGCCTCTTCTCCCGTTGTGCGTCCAGAGTCGATTGAGGCGTCGGTTTCCGAGTCACCCCGCC
>JAEYWB010000872.1 GCA_023429275.1 Planctomycetota bacterium | reverse complement strand
CGCCCCGGGGCGACGGGTTCCGGGATGCGGGACATAGGGAACCCCCTTCCACCAGAGGAGAAGGGCCTGCCAGTAGATCGCGGCGAAGACCCGGCCGGTCATCCAGGGATATCTCAGGAGTGCGGCCAGCAGGCGGGAGCGAGTCATCTCCCTCCGCCGCGACTGGAGCCTCGCTTCGAACAGGAGCTCGCTCCCTCGCCAGTTCTCGATGGTGACCGACAGCCGCTCGCCGGGGCGTGAGAACCGGAAGCGGTAGCTCATCTCCATTTCGAAGAACGGCGAGACGTGGAAGTCCTTGAGGACTTCCACAGGCTCACCCCGTTCGACCGCCGCCCCCTCGAGGACATAGCAGTGCCGCTCGTTCCAGGGGGTGTTCTGGACCTCGGCCACCACGGCGGAAAGGTGTCCTGCGTCGTCTTCGCAGAAGTAGAAAGAGACGGGGTTGATGAGGTATCCCCAGGAGCGGAGATGCGTCACCAGCCGGATCGGTCCCGCAGGCCGCAGTCCGAGCCGTTCCTCGACGAGATCTCGGACCGTCTCGGACAGCGGCCGTTCGGGAGGGCCGAAGTGATCCGTCCGGCGGAATTGCGCCCACGGGAGCCATCGGGAGGGCCAGGACCACCCGTTCGGATGAGCCGTCTCGAAGGTATCGAGCTCGAGGCAGACGTGAAACAGGCGGTACGCGAAGGCATGCCCGCGCGGCGTCCGGCGACGGTGTTCGACGCGTCCCTCGTACAGTGAACAGTCGGCGGTGAGGTCACCCCGCATGGTTCACCTCCGGCCTTCGGGGCCCGGTGAGCCTGCCATCATCCGCTGCGACTCGCTCTGGTCCCGCTTCGCCCCACCTCGGGACGATTCCGAACTCTCGCGTCACCGCCAGCGCGCTCTGAACGCCGTCTTCGTGGAATCCGTTCCCCCAGTAGGCGCCGCAGTACGAGATCCGATCGCGGCGGATCAGTTCGCGATGTCGCGACTGGGCGGCGGCGCGCTCGAGCGTGAAGACCGGATGGCTGTAGCGATAGGTTCCCAGAACCTTCGCAGGGTCGATCTCGTCCTCCTCGTTGAGGGAGACGCAGTAGATCGTCTCACCCGGCAGCCCCTGGAGCATGTTCATGAGATAGGTGACACGGGGCCGGGCCTCGCTGCTTGCCGGAACGCGGTAGTTCCAGCTCGACCACGCGGCCCGCCGCCGCGGCAGGACGGAAACGTCTGTGTGCAGCAGGGCGGTGTTGTCTCCGTAGGGGAAGGCGCCGAGAAGGGATCTCTCGAGGTGGTCGGGGCTCTCCAGCATTCGGAGCGCCTGATCGCTGTGGCAGGCGAAGACCAGTTCATCGAACTGTTCACAGCTTCCGCCAACAGAGACCTCGATCCCCTCGACCTTGCGGCGGACGGAACTCACCGGTGACCGAAGGCGAATGCGGTCGCGGAACGGATCGATCAGCCGATCGACGTAGCTTCGAGATCCGCCTCGAATGACGCGCCATACCGGACGGTCCGTGATCTGCATCAGACCGTGGTTCCGGTAGAACTCGAGGATAAACCGCATCGGAAACGCACCGAACGTTTCCATCGGACACGACCAGATCGCTCCCCCCATCGGAAGCAGGTAGTGCTCGGCAAACCCTTTCGAGTATCCCCCTTCCAGCAGGAACTCGCCGACCGTCAGCTCTTCCCGGTACGTTCCGGGGGCGGTCCAGCGAGCGGAGTTGAACCGAAGGATGTCGACCAGCATCCGGTGAAAGGCCGGGCTGGCGAGGTTTCGCCATCGCGCGGCCAGTCCGCGGAGGCTCGATCCGCTGTACTCCAGGCCGCAGCGGTCGCAACGGACGCCGAAGCTCATCGAGGTCGGCTGCGTCTCGACGTTCAGCTCGTCCAGCAGGCCGCAGAACGCCGGATACGTTCGTTCGTTGTAGACAATGAAACCGGTATCGATCGCCAGCGGGCCATCGTCCGAGGCGACGTCAACGGTATGCGTATGCCCGCCGACATAGTCCGCGGCCTCGAACAACGTCACGTCATGCTTCCCTGCCAGGAGTCGCGCGGCGACCAACCCGGAGATGCCGGCACCGATGATCCCGATCTTCACACTGACTCCTCAAGAACGGCGGACGACCTGAATGACGCGGTGGAGGGGCCTATCGTCCGGGCGATCCAGCGGGTTCCCACTCATCCAGCACGGCGGGAGTCTCTCGTGCGACCTTGCGCAGCTTCGCGAGCGCACGGGACTGAAGCTGCCGGATCGACTCCTTGCTCACTCCGAACTCGTCGGCAATCGATCGAAACGTCCTCACCTCGCCACGTCCGTCGAGGTCGTAGCGATCGACCAGGATCGATCGCAGTCTCGGGTCAAGACTCGCGATCCAGGCGTCGAGCGTCTCCCGCGGCACCGAGGGGAGCTGAACGGCCTCCTCGCGAGAGGGGACCGCTTCGAAGACGGTTCCGTTCGCCGACCTCTCCTGAAGCTGTTGGCGTTGGCGCCGGGCAATCACTCGGTAGAAGTGCCTGTGGAGGGCCGTGACGGCGTAGGTGCTGAAGCGGAACCCACGGCTGAAGTCGAACTTGTCGATGACCTGGACGAGGATGATGTTCCCCTCGCTCAACAGTTCTTCGAAGTCGACCACCGAACCGGCGAACTTCCGGGCCGCAGCCGGCACGAGTCGAACGTTGGACTCGACCAGGAGAGTGCGGCACCGTTCCGCCTCCGCAAGAAGTCCTTCGACCTCCTCCAGAAGTTTCCTCTCCGGACGGTGAGGGTCGATTCGGGCCCGGAGTCGCTCGGCCCGGTACTTCAGGTAGTTCATTCGCCGGAAGAGGGGGGCCTCGAACTCCGGCCGAAGCAATGGCGACTGAAAGAGGGGGGAAAGCGGAGTCAGCTCGCTCCTCCCGTTACCGGATTCCTCACGACAGGCGGGACCCGGCGGGAGCTCGACAGACGCGAGCTTCAGTCGCGGAAACGACGGGTGGCTGATGTAGTCGATCGTCTGCCCGAAGAGCCGCTCGGCCCGGCTCCGCAAGGATCTCGGGCTGAGCCTCGAGGGCCTTGAAAGCCGCTGGGGCGCGGAGATGAAGGTGTCAGATGAGGCGCGGTTCATCGATCGAGTCGCTCAAGATTCGTTCAATTCGTTCACGCATCATTCCGGGGTCCAGTTGGAAAGACAACCACAAAATCGTTCAAATCGTTCATATTTGTAGAACGAGGTGGGTGAAGTCGCAATGCACTGTCCTGGAATGTGTTGCGACGATTTCGTCTCCAGTGGTGTCGAAGAATTGATAAGAATCCGGCGAATCGGCGCTCGCCGACTACAATCCGGGCGACGTCAACGTCTCACCGAGGATCACGTGCCAGACCTCGTTACCCCCAGGCAGGTCGCCAAGGCCATCGGAGTCAGTGAATCCTCGCTCAAGCGATGGTGCGATCGGGGTCTGTTGAGCTTCGTCCGGACAGCCGGGGGGCATCGCCGGATTCGGGTCGCGGAGGTTCTCCGGTATCTCCGCGAGACCCGCCAGTCTCCCGTGCTTCCGGAGCTGCTTGGGCTCCCGCCCGTGACCCCGGGGGCGGGGGAGCGGTCGCGGGCG
>JAEYWB010000859.1 GCA_023429275.1 Planctomycetota bacterium | reverse complement strand
GCGGTCCAGGATGAGAAACCTGACCGTCGGCATTCACGCCTTCCTGACAGCCCAGAAAGGACGCTTTCCCGCGGGAGGCACGATCACGACGGACGGACGGCAGCTTCACAGCTGGATGACAGTCATCGGCCCCTACTACGGCCTGTCGAACGAAGACGTCCGTTTCGATCTCCCCTGGCGTGATGAACCAAATGCCCGGCTGTTCCGCTGCCAGGCCTGGTTCTTCGTCAATCCGCAGATGACCGAACTGTTCGACGCCGAGGGATTCGGACTGAGCCACATCGCCGCGAATGTCCGCCTCATGCCGATCGATGTTGTTCCCGACTCAGCTCATCGTCGCCTCACCGGTCGAATGAACGATCGATCGGTTGAGTCAATTCGCGATGGCGCCAGCCACACGATCCTGCTCGGCCAGGTTGTCCAGAACCTCCAGCCCTGGGGCTCGCCGCGGAATGTTCGCGATCCGGCGGTCGGCCTTGGGAATCCGAATGGTTTCGGGGCCCTTCCCCACGAACCGGGCGTCCTCGTCTCCATGGCGGACGGTTCCGTTCGAACACTTTCCACGAAGACCGATGCCTCGGTCATGCGGGCTCTTGCAACGCCCGACGGCGGCGAAGCAGTCCCATCGTTCGACGAGTGAACTGAGGCGGTCAGCACCAGATCGATCGCGGAGAGCAGAATGCCGCGCCCGGCTGCAGTCCCTTACTTCGGCGAATCGGCCGGCTTCTCGGTCGCCTCAGGCTTCGTCTCCGCGGCGGGCTTTTCCTCAGCTGGAGGGGCATCCTTCTTCGGCTCCTCCGTCGGCTTCTCGGCGGCCGGCTTTTCCGGAGCCGGCTTTTCCGGAGTCGCCGCGTCCGCTTCGGGCTTGGCTGGCGGAGTCGGTTCCGTCTTCTTCGCGTCCTCCGCCTTCGGCGGGCACGGCGAGGCGGGGTCGCCCGGCTTCTCGTCGGCCTTTGTCGCGGGCTTCGCCGGCGGCGTCTTTCCGTCGACCGCCGGGATTTCGAGTCCTTCGCCGGCCGCGGGCTTCTTCTCCTTCATCATCTCGGGATTGAAGAGATCCTCCAGCTTCGGCAGGGTCTCGCTCCCCGGGATCAGCGGACGACCGTCGCGCGGGGCGGGCCGGTCGGCTGGCTTCGGATCCTGCTTGGCATACCAGGCGTAGAAAGCGGAAGTCTCCGGCTTCTTGAGAATCTCGAGACGGGCTTCCGCCCATCTCTTGTAATAGGTCTCCGGGAACTCCTGGAGGAGCTTGTTGTAGGCCGCTTCGGCCGGCTTCACGTCTCCGTCACAGAGCGCCTCGTTCACCATCGCGAGGCCTGCGAGACCACGCTCGCGGATCTCCGGCGGCGCTTCTTCCTGCAGGAGGGTTTCGTACTGCTCCTTGGACTTCCGGAGCGCCTTCAGGCTGTCGGAGCGGTTCGTGAGCGAGGTCCGGTAACCTTCAAGCATTCGCTGGCGGGCAACCTCGAGCCGGGCCCACGGCGTGGCCGGACTCGCGGGATACTCGTCGAGGAAGTTCTCGAAGTCAGCGACGTTCTGGCACTCGTAGTATTCCGTCCAGGCTTTCGTCGCACTGGCGGTTCCGGAGCGCTGCCAGACCACGAACGCGACCGCAAGGACCATGGCGACCAGGATGCCGCCAAGGATCTTGTTCGTGTGGGGCTCGATCCGATCTCCCCAGGTGGTCAGCCGGCGACCGAGTTCGTTCTGGGCGAGAGGATTTTCGTCTGCTTTCATGGGTCTTGCGCTTCGCACCGATCTGAGGGCCCGGTCGAAACGAAGCGCGAATCAGATCCGGACGCGAAAGCTCGCCTCCTCGCCGCCTCGCCGCCTCTATTCGAAATCGGGGGCGGGAGTATAGGAGCGTCTGCAGAACAGCGTCAAGTTCCGACTTCTCAATGCTTTACGGCGGTTTGAGCCCATTTCGCCTGCGTAATGGAGGACGAGATCCGTATCTCGAAATCCGAAGCCATTTCAAAGCGCGATGGCCAAAGCTCTGTCAGACAAGAGGCTTTCGAGGTTCAGCCCTTTGAAGTGGCTTGGGATTTCATGCTTTGGGTTGGGAGTCTGCCTGCCGGAAGTTCTTCCCCTGCGTCGACGCCCCCGCCTCACTATCCTCCTGCGTCGGGATCGATCGAACGGCCCACGCGAGAGGGGAACAGCAGAATGGTCGGAGGCCGGAAGACGCGACCACGTGGGCGGGAGCTGATGGGAAGCCATCAGCGCTGCTGGCTGTGGGGTCGGAACGTCGTACTCGACACGCTGCGGGCGGGGCTTTGGAAACCGCACGAGATCCTGCACCTCCCCGATCTGGCGCCCGCGGTCCTGGACGAAGTCCGGCGGCTCGCGGAGGCCTCGAGGATTCCCCTTCACGCCACGGCCGAAAAGCCGCTCCGCGACCTGATCCGGGCTGAGGACCACCAGGGGCTCGCGGCCCGAATGCCCCCCTACCCGTACCGCGACGGCCGCGACGTTCTCGATGGACTGCCGCGAAATCCGTTCGTCCTGCTGCTGGACGGCATTCAGGATCCGTTCAACTTCGGGGCCATCCTCCGCTCGGCGGAAGTCCTGGGAGTCGATGCGGTGTTCGTCGGCCTTGCCCGACAGACGGACGTGACCGCCCAGGTGGTCCGGAGCTCGGCGGGGGCGGTCAATCACCTCGCGCTGGCGCGGGTGGAGTTTCTAAGCGGACTGGCTGAGGAACTGAAGTCACGCGGCGTCCGGCTCTGGGCGGCGTCAGAGAAGGGATCGAGCCCCCCTTCCGGCGCGGACCTCTCCGGGCCGACGGCGGTCGTCATCGGCAACGAGGGGACGGGCGTCTCGGCGGAACTCCTCGAGCGTTGCGACGGCTTGATGGCGATTCCGCAGACGGGCCGGACGAATTCTCTCAACGCGGCAGTGGCGGCGGGCATTTTGTGTTACGAGGTTCAGCGGCAGCGGGCGGCTTCGTCGTAGTGGGTAGTGGGTAGTGGGTAGC
>JAEYWB010000783.1 GCA_023429275.1 Planctomycetota bacterium | reverse complement strand
TCCGCGACCAGCTCGGCGTCCTCGCGGGCCGAACTGAGTGGGTTACGGACTCCTCTCAGCGGGAGCAACTCACCCGGCGGACTCAGGAGCTCTGGCCACTCGCTGGCGTTTCGGCGAACGGAGTATCCGGAGGCACCAGATGACGGAACGCTGGATCGTCAGACTCCCCACCGACCAGCGTCCCTCGCTCGCGCGGTGTCGTCTCATTCCGGGCCTGGAGGTCGCCGATGGGACCGGGGAGGCCGCGGCGACTCGGGCTGCCGAGGCAACGGATTCCGTCTGGGTTCGAGGCCCCGAACTCAAGGAAGCCCAGCAGAGGATGCTGCGGGCGATTCCGCGGGCGGAATGGTTCGAGCTCGATGCCGAGGGCCGGCTGCGTCCGGAGGGAAAGCGTCTCGCGACGGGGCCAATCCCACGGCTGGCCTGGAGGCCGATCCTCGAAGCGGTCCCCGTCTCTCTCCCCCACGCCGGATTCGCCGGGACGCCGCTCCGTCCTTCGAACCTGAAGCTCGTCCGATCGAGCGAACCGCGAACGCCGAACCTGCTGCTGACGACGCCGGACGAATGGTCGCGCTACGGAGAGACCGCCCCGCAGATCCGGCTGGCGGCATGGCGGTTCGCGAGCGACGGCGCGGGACGGATTCTCGTCCGTGGCCTCCCGCTCCCTCCTCTTCCGGGGAGCCTGTTTGTCGAAGAGAACGGGATGGCGATTCCGGCCGGGTGGTCATTCATACCTCCGCTTCCATCGACCGTCGTGCGTGAGATCCTGGCGATTCCTCGTGGTGACATTGCGCTCTTCGCGCCCGACGGAACCTGGGAGCAGGTCGCCGAAGACGATTTCGTCCCCGCGGCGCGGGCCGCCGTCCGTCCCACGACCGCCCGGGAGACGGGGCCATGACCGCCAGTGTCGACGCACTGCAGTACCTCGCTCCCCTCCCGACCTGGGAGGCCTTCTGGCGATGGTCTCCGGAACGGGACGCTCTCGAATGGGCGGGGGGACCGACGATCGCATTCCGCCAGGAACTTCAGGCGGTCCTTACGCCGTTCGCCACCCGCGGACTCCCCCCGATCGATCTCGTGGTCCTCGTTCTGGCCGCCTGTCGCGAGTCCTGGCATGACGATCAGCCCCGCCTCGTCGATCTCGAGAAGTCCCTCACGCTTCGTGTCCGATCCATCATCGGCCAGTGGCATGAGAATGCCGTGCGGAACCTGGGGGAGGTCCGTCGCCTCCCCGCGGACCTTCGCGGGACGCTCGCGGGCAAGGTTGCGATCGTCCAGATGGCCCTCGAACGACATGTCGTCCGGACGACTCCCGAGGTCGCCGGGGAGATCCTCGAACTGCTGACCTCGCCCGGCTGGATGCGTGAAGAGGCTCTCGACCACCCGAGAATCAAGGGGGTCGGCCAGTGGAGCATCGAGCTCCGGGGGTTGTGCGACGGCTTGCGCGGACTCGACGAGGAGGGCCTGCGGCGACGGATGCGGACCGGTCTCGAGACCCTTCCCAAACCGCCGCCCGAGGAGGCGACGGAGCCCGACTCCCCTCCCGTCCCGACCGTCACGCGGCTCATGCGGGAGCTTCGCGAAGACGACGAGTTCGCTGGACTGATGCGGCTTGCCCGGAACCTGACAGCGGTCGTCTCCCTGCCCCGGCCGGTCGCCGAGCCGGATGAGATGTCCCTCGGCGGGATCTCCGACATCTCGAACCGCGGACCTCTCGACCGGCTGCTCCTGAGCGAGCTGGCGCATGACGACGACACCCTCATGACCCGCATTGCGCTCAGCGAGGCCCTCTACCTGCGGCGGGAGACTCCACCGCAAAGCCCCCCGCGCGAGCGGGTGATCCTGCTCGACAGCGGCCTGCGGATGTGGGGGACTCCCCGTGTCTACGCCGCCGCGGTCGGACTCGCTCTCGCCGCGCTCGGAGAGCGGGAGGGGACGACTCGCGTCTTCCGCGCGGCCGGCGCCGTGCTGGCGGAGGTCGACTTCACGACGCGGGAGGGGCTCGAACGGCATCTTGCGGCGCTCGACCCGCGGATCGACCTGTCACCGTCGATTCCGGACTTCGCCCGCATGGTCGATCCGCTGGTGTCGGAAACGATCCTCGTCACGTCGGAGGCCGCGGCGGAAGACGAGTCGCTCCGCCGGATCCTCCGGGAGCATCTCCCGATCTGCTACGTCGCGACGGTCAGCCGGACAGGAGATCTGTCGCTCTGGAGTCGTTCCCCGGCCGGGGCGAAACGAGTCCGGCGGGCGCGGCTCGACCTGTCGGATCTCCTGGAACCATCGCGACGGTCCGCAGCGAGCGAGCTCCTCGACGACCGTGGCGATCTTCCCGCCGCGCTCCGCCTCGAGCACTTCCCGCTGCGTCTCCCCTGTGACCCTCCGAAATGGCGGAATGCTCTCACCATTCCCGAGACCGGCGGCCGCTCGCAGCGCTGGGTCATCCTGACGAACGATCGCCGGTTGACGCTCTGGGACGACAAGCGGACCGGGGGCCGCCAGATCACCGATCGACTCCCCGGCGGGGATGTGCAGTGGTATCGATTCAACGAGCAGAGCGGCCTCCTTGAGATTGTCATGGGGCGGCTCGGTGAGGCCGAGCTCCACGGTCTGCGGGTCGACCTGGATCAATGCGAGGTGGTGTCGTCCGTAAGGCTCGCGATCCCGAACCATCCCGTTCTTTCCGTCGCGGATCATCACGGCCTGTTCGTCATCCGAAGAGGATCTGTCGACCAGATCGACCTCCAGACGGGTCGGATCCTGCAGACCGTGACACCCGACGAACCGATGACCTGGAATCGGGACCGGTTCTTTCAGGGCTGGAAAGGGTGGTACGCCCTTTCGGGGAGCGGCCAGGGACCCCGATGGGAACTGGTGCTTCCACGGGAGACGGTCGGCCCGGACTTCGTGCTGACGATCGTCGACGTCCCGCAGGCCGGGGGACCAGCGGCGCTCCTCAGCTCCGGCGAGGTGCTGTACCTCGTCCCCGATGGCACGGGCTCGGTTCGGGCCTTCTCGCACCTCGCGTCCCCCGATCTCAAGCTGGAGCATGTCGACTACGAAGGACGATGCTATCTCTCTGCCGGCCTGCACCCTTTCGTCGTCGACGTCCGTCACGCCGACCGTCTTGTCACGCCTCACGTCAGGCTCGAAAGAGGACCGCCTCACCGGCATCTCCAATTGAATCGGAATCTCCTGAAGCGGTTCCGATCAGTCACACGTCCGGACGGCCGCTACAGTCTTGTGCCGGCAAACGCTTACAGCCTGGTTTCGGCGAAAGGGCGAGTCCTGTCGTTTACCGGGCCGGGGGGCGGAGGCTGGGCGATCCGCCTGGTCGAGCCGAAGCGAGCCGCCCCGGGAGGACTGATGGCGGCGTCGACAGCCGGACCGACGAGCGGAATGAGCGTTCCATTCTCGAAGGACGTGACACCCAAAGGAGTCGGCTACACCCTGAAGCAGGCGGACTGGCATGGTTCACGAATGATCCTGGACTCCCGGGGCCTGATGCACTTTCAGTCCATGGACCGATCGATTCCCGAGTTCTCGATCGTCCTCTCGGAGACGCAGCTCTCCGGCTGGTCTGCCGACGGCCGCCGCTGGGGAGCACCGTACTTTCACGAACCGGATGCCCGGATGACTCCCGACGCCGACATCTGGAGAGACCTGTTCGAGCCCTTTTTCCAGCGATTGCCGTGACCCCGATCCCACTCGAACTCGTCTACCGCGACCGGCCCGCCCGTCCGGCCCGGGGGGTTCTGCTCCCCGGGGAGGACGCCGGTCCCTGGCTCAGCGCGCTCGCGGAGGCGGATGTCCCGCTCGGGAGCGTCGAGTTCCTGCCGATACCTCATGGCCCGACCGATCGCCGGCTCCGCGGAGCTCTCGCTCTCCTCCCCGACTCGCACGCCGCTCGCCTGGCACACGCAGGACCGCTCTACGGCGAGATCGCCGGTCGAATCTATCTGCCGCTCCACGGAGCCCTCGATCCTCCCGTCGCTGAGAGTGAGTGGGAAGGCCTTCTCCCTGACGACGACTCCCGATTTGTCTGGCATCCGGCGGCGGGGCTTGTCCGCATCGAGCCGGAAGAGCGGCTCCGCACGGCGAACCTGGTCCGGATTCCCGGCCGGCGAGACGCCGACTGGTCTCGTGCGGTCCCGGCGCCGCATCTCAACACACGTCTCTTTGCCCTCATCTGCGACGAGCCCCCGACCGTCGAACACTTCTTCGAGTCGGCGGGGGACGGGATCGGAAGTTCGGGAAGCTCGCTCGACCAGCTTCCGCGGAGTCCGGGCGAACCGGGACCGATCGACTGGAGGAAGATCATCGGAGGTCCCCTCAGCGCCCTCGCGGGCCTGCTGAAAAAGATGGAACGGGGCCTCTCCCGCCGCGATCGTCCCGGGGCAAAGCCCGAGGCGGGAACCACGCCGACGCGCGGCGCGACAGGCGGCGTTTCGGGCACCGGGGGCGTGGGAGCCGGTCTCGGCTCCTGGCTGGCGGGGGCCCTGGCCGGTGGTGGAGAAGCTTTCGGGAAGGCGATGGGCGGCCTCGCCAGTGCTCTTTCCCGCGTGACGCCGGAGATTGTGTCGGCGCGGACACGGGAGATCGAACGTCTCCTGAACCGGTTCGCGTCCGACCCGGATGACGCCCTGCGCTACGCTCTACCACTCACGGGAGACGCCGGTCGCGGCATGGCTCCCCCGGGCTGGTCGCTCTTACCTCACAGCGTCGACTTCTCGTTCGGCGGATCCTCCGGACCGGTCGACGCCTGGAGTCTTCCTCCCGATCTCCAGACCTCGCTTCTGGCCCAGTATCGCGAGGCGGCGCAGCGCGAGATCCGTCTCGGCCGATACCGCCGCGCGGCCTATATCTTCTCGAAGCTCCTCGGCGACGACCTCTCGGCCGCGTCGGCGCTCGAAGCCGGACAGTTCCACCGTGAAGCGTCCGTTCTTTTCCGGGACCGGCTCCGTCAGCCTCTCGAAGCGGCCCGGTGCCTGGCGCGGGGTGGGCTCCTGCGTGAAGCGGCCGAGCTCTACCGCGAGCAGAGGCAACACGTCGAAGCGGGCGACCTCTTCGCCAGGCTCGACGAGCCGGAGGAGGCGATGTCGGAATACCGGATGGCGGTCGCCAGCCGGCTCACCGCGCTCGACTTCATCGGAGCGGCCGAACTGCTCTCCCGAAAACTGTCTGACGAAGAGGAGGCCTTCGCGGTTCTGGCGAGTGGATGGCCACGCTCATCCCAGGCCGATGGCTGCCTGGTCAAGCTGCTCGACAAATCGGCCCAGCTCGGCCGGCACGAATTGGCCGGTGAGCTCGTCCGGACCCTCCGGAGCGCCGACCTCCCGGCCAGCGCTCAGACGATCGTCCTGGAACGCCTGCCTCAGACGGCGATTCAGTACCCTGATCCCTCCATACGCGCAGAAGCGGCGGAAGCGGTCAGGATCGTCGCGGCCCGATTCCTCGCGGACGGAAAGCGGTCAGCGGATCTTCCGCTTCGCGCCCTCGAGCGGCTTGTCCCTGAGGATCGCCTCCTCGGCCGCGACTGCCGCCGCTACAGGCCTGATCCGCCCAAGCGCTCGTCCACAGACATCTCCCGCCCCGGCCTGTCGCGCGACAAGAACCCGATTTGCCGCCTGGAGCGGACGATCTCACTCATGCGAGGGGTGAGATGGATCGAGTTCAAGGGGACTCCCTCCGGCTACTTTGCCGTCGGGACGGGGGCCATCAATGGCGAGCCCAGTCTGGTCCTGCAACGCGGCTCCTGGGAGCACGAGCCGCGAGAGGTCGTGAGCTGGCCGCTCGGCACGCTCCGGGGGAGCGATCCGTTCAGGATCCTGCTGACGATCGAGCAGCTTGCAAAGATGCGAGTGCGGCTGACGGCGGCCTTGCCGAGACGCGATCCCCTGGTCCTCTCGCCGGTCCATCTTCCTGAGATGGTGATCGACACGCCGCCGTGGCTCGCCCGGCGCGGGACGCTCGCGGCGGAGACATTCGGCCTGACCGCCTGGACGATCGATGACGCGTTCGACGTCCGCACGATCGACACGAGCGCGGCGGGACTGCCGGTCACGACGGCGCGGCTGCCGATCGATGAGATGAAGGACCATCTCGATGAAATCCAGGACCTCCGTTCGCAGGAGGACCTGCGGGCAGCAATTCACGTCCGCGAGCAGGGGGCCTGGGTTGCCATCGGGCGGATGCTGTTCGTCATGCCGTCGGTCCACCGCTCGTCTTTCTACGAACTGGCCGCCCCGGTGACGGAGATCATCGGTTCGCGCCCCCACACAACGGCGCGGATCGCCATCCTCTCGGAAAGTGGCGGCGAGCTGTTCCTGCCGACGCACGGCCTGCAGCCGCTTCCGACCGGTCTTGAGAAGCCGAACGGGCTCTTCCTCCGCGACGGACGACTCGTCCTGTGGGCCAGGACTCCCGATCTGGCCGGCCGATTCCTGGTCCTCTCGATCGGCCCGGCGGACTGGAAGATTGAAGGCTCCTGCGACGTCCGATCGATCCGACC
>JAEYWB010000718.1 GCA_023429275.1 Planctomycetota bacterium | reverse complement strand
GTTCCGTACAGCTGGGTGACGGGCTTCAGGGCTCCGCGAAGGCTCGCGAACTCGTCGGCTCCGTTGCCGTGGTAGCTCTGGGCGAACTGGAGGTACCTCAGGATCAGTTCAGCGACAGGCAGGTCGGGATCATGGACGCCGGGTCCTGCATCATCCACGGCCGGAGTCGAGTGAGTGGCGAGTTCGGCGATGAACCGGGCATACCGCTCCCGGCTCGTCGGGGAGTCATACGGGCCAAAGTAGACGTCTCGGCCTTGGCCTGAGGGATTGTCGAGCGTGTAGCGAGGGACAGCGGACTTGCGTGGCATGGGCGGAATCCTTGGCCGCCTGCGAATAGTGGTAGAACTACCACTTTCCGATGGCTTCCAAGCCGCTCTGCCCGACACGGGCAGGTACGCTAAGTCGTGCGTTCGGCGAGAGTTGCAGAAATGCACCCGGAGGGATTCGAACCCCCAACCCTCGGTTCCGAAGACCGATGCTCTATCCAATTGAGCTACAGGTGCGGCAGGGGGGCAGTCTAGCCAGCGCTTTTCGATGAGTAAACCGCGCGCCTCAAGGATTGAATTCGATGGTGTCGGCCTGGTTCCTTGTTGACTGTCAGCAGCGGAAACTCGTGCGGATTGCCGTGGCGACCGCAGTTCGAGTGCACGGGGGCTTACCGTTGAATCAAGGGAACTCGAGCGGAACTGTCGCGAAGGACACCACGGGCCACTGTCCGTCCTGGAGGGTGGTGGCACGAACTCTGAGGGGCCAGTCACCCGTCAGGCGGGGATCGACCACTGTCTTGAGCGTGATCCGGCCTCTGTCGGTTCCGGCGGGCAAGACGACTGGTGCCGCGTCGATTACGCCGGTCAGCTCCTCGGGAACTTCGAGCACGACGGTTGTCTCGGCCGGCGGCAGCTTGACCGATCGCGAAAGGGATACCGGAATCTCGATCGTGTCGCCGGGACGGGGAGTGCTCTGGCCGGTACGGCTTTCTTCCGTCCCTTCGCAGCTGAGCTTGAGAAGCGCTCCCTCCATGATCATCGTGATCCGCGCGTCCGCGGCGCGGGTCAGGTAGCGGAGGCGGCCTTTGGGATCGGGGACCGGTGCAACGCCCTGGACGACGATGCGGCGGGTCAGTTCCGTTCCGAGCCATTCCGGCATCGTGCAGGGATAGAGAACGCGCGTTGCGCCGGCCGGCACCGGGAGCAGCGGTCCCCGCATTCCCTGGCGGTCACGGTCCTGCTGCGCGGTCATGGCGATCTGCATCGCCCCCTGAAAGTTTTCAAAGCGGTGAATCTCGAGCTCGGCGGGATAGGTCGTGCCGCGGTGCACTTCCCGCTGGCGCTCCCGGTCCACCACATGGATCTCGAAGGGGGGAGCCATCGTCACGGCCAGGAGGACGTTCGGCGTCAGAGAGTCCTCGGGAGAGGCTGGAGCGAGGTTCCCCGCCGCCACGGCGAGCGCGTCGCGGGTGACGCTCTGTTCTCCGATCGTCGCTGTTCCCTGCACACGAATCAGCTTCGCGGCAACATCGGCGTCCTTTGCGGCTTCCAGCGTCACGGTCAGTTCGTTCTTCTCCGCCGGAATCGTCCACTCGCCGTCGGCCCGGACGCCGGCGCCGAGGCCTTCGGCTCGTAGAGTGATCGGCCCCGAAAAGCCTCCGAGCCGCTGCGCGGTGATCTTTACCGAGGTCTTGTCACCGAGTGGGAGGTCAATCGTCTGCGGTATCCGGAGAGTGAAGTCGGGCTCCTGCCGGCGAATTTCGAGCCGGTAGAGATCTGTCGGAAGTCCTGACGATGGCGTCAGGCTGTGGATGACCGCCAGATAGGTGCCGGCCTTAACCGCCGTGAACTGCAGGCGGGCGTCGAGTCCGCCAGGCTGATCGTCGCTTTCAGCGATGACCTTGCCGTCGGGATCGAGAATCTTGAGAGTCAGGTCGTGGGGGGAACCGAGTCCGGGGGACTCGAGCGATGCAGCCCAGGACTCCTTTTCAGCCGATGTCCAGAGGAACTGCGGATCGGGCGCGGCGGGATGCAGTCGTCCGGTGACAGCTGCCGGGGCGGGGATCACGCTGGCTGTCTTCGGCGAAGAACGTTCGTCCGCCACTGTGGACAGCCGGCTTGCGGCGAACTCCGGCAGGTCGCTCAGCGGCACCGCGGCGAAGGCCGGTCCGATCGAAGTCTGGAGTGTCCAGTGAAGGGACGATTGAGGGGGATCGGCCGGAAATGGGACGCTCGAGCGAACCACTTCGACCTCTCCTGCTCCGCTTGCGATTCCATAACCGATCCATTCGACCTCGGCGGTCTCGCCCCGCCGCCCTCGCGCGGGAATTGAGCCCAGGACGCAAGGGCCTTGCGAGAAGGCCAGCCGGTAGAGGAAGGAGCGGTCTCCGCGAAAATCGACGTCATGCAGGCTGACAACGTAGGTCTGGCCGGAGCGGGCCGGGAACGTCAGTCCTCCGTCGAGCCCTTGCGTGTCGGCGAAGTCGGCGATGGTCTTTCCCGCAGCGTCCCGTACCTCGATCTGGCCGTGAAACCTCGAGCCGATTCGCCGGGCTGTCAGGTCGATCGAGATCGGGCCGTCGCGAGTCGCGGCGATCTCGTAGCGGTCGACCTCGGTCAGACGGCTCAGCCGTCCTGAGACCGCGACCGGGAGCTCCGGGAGGCGCTGCGGAAGATCGCGAGAACGGGACTCCGTAATTTCGTTTCCATCGCTGATGAGAAAGACCGCCGTGGCGGACGCGCCGTTCGCGTTCGCCACCTGCCAGCGAACGAGCCCCGGCGGCGCTGCGGCGTCGATACGGATCCGCGCCGCGACCTCACGCGGTATCGGCTGTGGCGGAGTGCTGGCCCGGGGGCCGACCCAATAGGGAGGGGGCGTCAGGATGTAGTCTCCCGGCGGCCCGAGAGGTTCAAGATGGACGTCGCCGCGGTGGACGAACCACTCCAGGTCGTCCGTCCAATCGAAGCCCCCTATCGTGACATCCGTCGTCGTCCCGGGCCGCAGAACCGGCGGGTACACGTAGCCAACACCTGGCGGTTTCTGGACTTGCGGCTGCTGTGCGGCGACCGGGGCGGCAAGAAGAGAGAGAGTCAGCGCGAGCCGTGCCAGGTCGCGAAGGAGTGCCGTCCGGATTGTCGATCGTTCGGTTGCAGAGAGACGCACGTCGGGATCTCCAGCGGCATCAGGCGAGGAGTTCATCGATCTTCTTCCCACCGCTGACGATCGGAACCGGCCGGCCGAGCGGCGTCAGGTATTCCTTGTCGGCATCGATTCCCATCAAGTGGAAGACCGTGCGGAGGAGGTCCTGAATGCCGTAGGGCTGCGTTGTCGGGTAACTCGCCGTCTCGTCGCTGGCCCCGATGACGGCGCCGCGCTTGATCCCCCCGCCGGCCAGGATCACGGTCTGGCACATCGACCAGTGGTCCCGTCCCGCGTCCTTGTTGATCCGCGGGGTTCTTCCCATCTCTCCCATCATCACCACGAGGGTCTCGTCCAGCATGCCGCGCTCGTCGAGGTCCGTGACGAGTGCGCTGAACGCCCGGTCGGTCGGCGGGACGAGCGCCTTCTTGTGGCTCGTGAAGTTGTCGGTATGTGTATCCCAGCTGCCGTGGTCGATGCCGATGAACCGACACCCGGCGCTGACGAGCCGGCGTGCGAGGAGAGCGCACTGGCCGATGGATGAATACCCGTAGCGCTCGCGCGTTGCCGCGGATTCGGCTCGGACGTCGAACGCCTTTCGAGCCGCGGGAGAGGTCGTCATGCCGACCGCCTTCTCGTAGTACATCGAGAGGGCCCCCGCCCGTCCGGTCGCGGCGGCACTTTCGCCGAGCGGCTCGATGTCGCTCAGAAGCCGGCGGCGACGGGCGAACCGTTCGTCGGTGATCGAGGCCGGCACGTTGAGGTCGCGGACCTCGAAGTCGGGCTGAGCCGGATCGTTCTCGATCGTGAACGGCGAATAGGCAGCTCCGTAGAAGCCGGGACCGCCGGGGCCGAGTGCGTTGGGCATCTCGATGTACGGAGGGACGTCCCCTCCCGGCCCGAGCTCCCGGGAGACGATCGAGCCGAGTGAGGGATAGAGAATGTTGAACGGCTCTCCCTGGGCCTGGCCGTCGGCGAAGTTCGGGGGATAGCCGGTCAGCACCCAGTGCCGGCCGGTCTGGTGGGCGTTGTCGGCATGGCTGTGCGACCTGAGAATCGTGAACTTGTCCGCGACGCGGGCGCAGAGCGGGAGGATTTCGCCGATCTGGGTTCCCGGAACGTTCGTCGAGATCGGATCGAACTCGCCGCGGATCTCCGGCGGAGCCTGCGGCTTGAGGTCCCACATGTCGATGTGGCTCGGCCCCCCTTCGAGCATCAGGAAGATGCACGCCCTGGCCTTGGCCGGAAGCTGCGAGGCGGCGTGGGCCTGAAGACTCAGAAGACCGGGAAGCGAAAGGCCCCCCAGCAGGCCGGTCGACCCGAGGCGGAGCATGTTGCGGCGCGCGATGCCGTCGCAGCTCGCGTGAGGCGATCCGATTCGCATGTTCCACATGGGATGACCTTGGGAAGTGATCAGTTTTCAGTCATCAGTTTTCAGTCAGAGTCCCCGGTGAGTGTCGGGGGGGCGGATGGAACTGACGACTGAAAACTCTCTCGCTAGTGATTGAACACGAACTCCTTCGTGTTCATCAGGCTCCACAGGATGTCTTCAACGGCCTCCCGCCGGTTCTTTGATTCAGCGAAAAGACTGCGGATGCGGGTCCGCTCCGCTTCGCTCGGGAACCGCGACAGGGTGACGAGGTACAGTTCGTCGATCAGTTCGTCGTTACCGGGCATCGATACCGCGAGCCGGGCGGCGCGTCCTTTTGGCGAGGCGATCTTCGCGGCGGTCGCCGTCGAGTTCATCAGGTGGAGAGCCTGGGCGATGCTCGGCTCGCCATCCCGCTCACAAGCGCAGACCGACTGCCGTGCCGGACGCCCGAAGACCTCGAGGAAATCCGAGGGGAGCTTGTTGTCCCACACTTCGATGGCGCGGTAACCGGCAGGCCAGCCATTGAACTCCTCGGGGATGCCGGTCACTTGCGAGACGGCGTCGAGCAGCACCTCTGCGGGAAGGGTCTTCCAGGCCGCGCGGGAATAGTTCTGGTCGTCGGCACCGTTCGCTCTCTCGACCCGGGATGAAATCTGGTAGGCGCGCGAGTCGAGCAATGTCCTCGTGAACGCCTTGATGTCGTACTTGAGCGCGACGAGGTGCTGCGTCAGCGCCTCGAGAAGCCGTTCGTTGGAAGCCGGGTTCGTGGCCCGGATGTCGTCGACCGGCTCGATGAGTCCGCGGCCGAAGTAGTGCGCCCAGAGGCGGTTGACAATCGTCCGGGTGAACGCCTCGTTGCCGGGGGAGGTCGCCCATGTCGCGAATTGCCGGCGGCGAGCGAGTGTGTTCGCCGGATCGAGCGGAGGCGCGCCGAGGGCCGCCGCCGGAACCGGCTCACCCGTCCGCGGGTTCTTGAGATCGGAGGCGGAAGCGCCGTCGCGAATCTTCAGTCCCCCCAGCGGATTGGGCTTTCGCTCGATTCCAGTGAACAGTCCCGCGAGGGCGAAATAGTCCTGCTGGTCCCATCGTTCGAAAGGGTGGTGATGACACTGGGCGCACTCGATCCGGACGCCGAGGAACAGCTGGCTGATCGATCTCGCGAGTTTTTCCGGGTCCTTCTGCACCTGGAAGAAGCCGGCTGGCGACTCGGCGAGCGTCGACCCTTCCGCGGTCAGGATGCTCCGCACGAACTCATCGTACGGGACGTTGTGCTCGAACTGCCGCCGGATCCATCGGTTGAACGCGACGGCCCCTTGCGGCGTCAGAACGTCCTTGTCGACCTGCAGCAGATCGGCCCACCGCTGCGACCAGTATGTGGCGTATTCGGGCCGTTCGAGGAGATCGGCGACGAGTCGCTGACGTTTGTCCGGAGTCGAATCGGCGAGGAAAGCCCGTGCCTCGTCGGCTGTCGGCAGTGTCCCGGTGATGTCGAGGGCGGCGCGCCGAAGGAAAGTCGCATCATCCGCGAGGGGGCTGACGGCGATGCCGAGCGACTCCAGCTTGTCCCAGACCAGCCGGTCGACAAAGTTCCGTTCCGGGGGGCGGACGAACTCGCTTGCGGGCTGTGGGCGGGTCACACGGCAGAAGGCGACGTCTCCCTGGTGGCGCACCAGGATCGCCGCTTCGCCGGGAATGTCGGTCGACGTGATCCGGCCGGTGGCGTCGACGTCCGCAATGGCGGCATTGTTCGACAGGTAGGCGCACTCGGCCGTAACGCAGCGACGGATTCCCTCCTTCGTGACGCTGACGACCCGCAGCTGCTGCGAGCCATTTTTCTCGAGAGTGATCTGCGCAGGCTCCACCTCGAGCGAAGCCGCAACTTCGGCCGTGTCGTCAAAACGGGCCCCTTCGGCGATCCAGCGTTCGATGCGGCGGTACCAGCGCGACCCTGCTTCGAGCTTTCGCCCACCCCCGTGCGGGGTCGCGGCACTCCCCTTCTGCAGCAGCAGGCTCCGTTGCGGTGCCGGCGGGAAAACCCGGCGTCCGTGTCCCTCCAGGACCAGCGCCTGATGGTCGGCCCGGTGGTCATAGCCGAAGATGCTCAGCCGAAACCCGTTCTGACCTTCCGCCTTGCCGTGGCACCCTCCCGAGTTGCACCCTGCCTTCGAGAGAATCGGGATGACATCGCGGCGAAACGAGACCGGGGGCGGATTCGAAAAACCGTTGACCTCGACCGCGACGACGGACCGATTCGATCCGTGGGAGATTGTGATGTCGGCCCGTCCGTCCCGCAGAGGAGTGACGAGCCCGGTCGCCGAAACCCGCACGATTCCGTCCGGGACCGCAAGGTATTGAGCCTGTGCCGTCAGATCGGTTCGCCGCCCGCTCGAGAGGACTCCCCAGACCAGCAGTTGTTCGGCGGACTCCGGGTCGGTCAGGCGGACCTCGGCGGGGATCGGCTGAATCGACGCCGGCTCGTCGCTCCGGACGGGCTGGCCCAGCCAGAGGAGGAGCACGATCAATCCCCGCGAAGCATTCCGCATCAACGACGCTCTCGCGACCCTACGGTATTTGCACAGGCGAATGGCCGCCAAAGAGGATACATCAGCGGTTGTGGATTCGATAGTCGAAAGTCCCCAGCGGAGCCTGGTTGCGTCTTCGACGTTGAGCCGATTCTCAGCCCGCGTCGTAGATGAGGGACTCCGGGACGTGACGAACCTTCCGCGCCAGCCTCGCGAAGCCACCGGCCGGAGCGATCACGAGTGTCTGTCCGGGCAACCGGACCCGGGGAATGAGCGCAGCCGCGAGTGCCTGACTTCGCTCTGTTCCCGACCACCACCCTGCCCCCTTTGCCTCCACGCAGAGGACGAACAGTCGGCGGTGAGGAAAGTGTCGCAACGTTTTCTGAACGAGCCATCCCCGATGCAGCTCTTCTTGTGATTTGAAGAGGGCGAGCAGCG
Organism: Planctomycetota bacterium; assembly: GCA_023429275.1. Lineage (GTDB taxonomy): Bacteria > Planctomycetota > Planctomycetia > Planctomycetales > Planctomycetaceae > Planctomyces_A. The sequence goes on along the minus strand of JAEYWB010000718.1, from coordinate 7,688 downwards.
GCTCGAGTTCCCGCTGTGCCAGGTCGTGCGGCTCGAAAGTGTCCGAGGCGGTGACCGACATCCGTTCCTCGCGGGCCTCCTGGGCTTCCTTTTCGAACGTCGCCATGTGGTGGCGGATCGTCTGCAGTTCCGCCTGAGAGCCGATCCTCCGAAAGTACTCGGCAAGCAACGCACCCGCTTGCGGGATGGCGTCGTCCCGGTCGCTCGTGATGACGCGGCGCAGAAGCTGGATCCCCTCCTGCGGGTCACGCTCGAGCAGGTGCTGGCCGAGCATCAGGCTGCCCTGGACGTGGTTGGGCTGCGCGGAAAGAAGCTGACGAAGGATCGGTTCGGCCGCCGGGAGCCCCTCGACATTGGCCACAACGCAGGCGCGTTCCCAGAGGACCCGGGCGTCGACGACCGGGGCAGCCGCTTCCGGCGCGGCTTCGATGGCTGTCGCCGAAGTCGATGCCTCGGCGTTCTTTGGACCATCCTCGGTCCGGGGCGGCGCCAGGAGGTCCTCGAGCCGGCGGTTCAGTGTCGTGGCACGGCCGTGTTGGCGCTTCCAATCGCTCCGGATCTCGTCCTGCCACTGCAGGGAAAGCTCCTCTTCGAACCGGGCGGCCTCGCTGCCGAAGAACTCCGTCGAGGCCGGAAGCCGCGGGGGGACGATCGGAAATCCCCGGCGGCGGAAGCTCGCCGGATCGAGCTCCAACGCCCGGACGCGATCGCTGAAGGAGGGATGGGTGTTCGCCTGGTCGGTGAGGGCGTACTCGACCTCGCTCATCCAGCGGTGGGCTTCGTCTGGAGAGGGAGCCCGTGCGAGGGCATCGCGCATTCGGCGGAGCACGTTCGAAGGAGGCTCCGGCTGGAGAGCGCAGGCCTTGAGCATCTCGGGGTCGAAGTGCTCACGCAGAGAGTAGTTCAGGCAATCGATCCGCCAGAGCGATGAGGCGAGATGCTCGCCTCCGACGACCTCCGCGGCGATCTGGTCGGCCTCGTACTCGGCCGTCCGGCTGAGGACGAACATCCGGGCCTGGAGCCGCGGCCAGTACCAGTTGAGTCCCCAGATCAGGAAGCCGAGCAGCTTTTGAATCGTTGCGGATTGCTGGCCGGACAGAAGCTGTCCCAGGACCCGGCTCCACATCTGGTGAAGGCCGTAGAGCCAACGGCCGACGCGGCCATGCTGTTGCGAGAGGTGTCCGAATTCGTGCGCCAGCACCGCCCTCGCCTCGTCCGGCGAAAGTGACGCCAGCAGGGGCCAACCGATCTGGAGCGACAGCTGCGACCAGCCGAACAGCCCGAGGCGAGGGACGCGCCAGACCGCGGCGCCAAACTCGGTGTTGAGGCAGACCCGGTGGAAATGCCGGCAGCGGAGCGAATCGCTGATCCGGTCGAGCTCGCGGAAGAGTCCCGGTGCCGACTGCCGGGTGACGGTCATTCCCTTGGGAGGTTCGATCCGGAGACTGATGAGGAGGACAGTCTGAATGAGGCCGAACGCAAAGATGACCGCTCCGATGAGGATCCACAGGCCAGGGACCGGAAGGTGCGACGCCCAGTCAAAGAGGAAGAGTCCGCCGATCAGGAGGAGCGGTCCGAGCCAGGCGAGCAGAGCGGCGTAACCGACCAGGACCCACACGACGACCCATCGCCGCAGTGCCCGGGGACGGCGGGCGTACCGGGCCTCGAGTCGTTGAACCAGGGAATCGAACTCGTCGCGATTCATGACGGCAATGCGGCGGGATCGACCAGGGGACCGTGCAGATCGTAAGCGGGCCGTCGCGGGGTAACGAGCCGCTTAGACTCAGGATTTCGGAGGAAAGACCTTGGCGACGATCTGATAGGGGGGGACGCGGCTGACATTCAGCTTCCCGGCCAGTTCGCGGCACGCCGGTTCGAGAGTCGGGAACCGCTGTGCGACGGCGCACAGGAAGACCAGTTTGGGCGTCAGGTCGAGTCCGATCGCCTTCAACGTCTCCGGCTCCGGAGGGGTCGTTCCCTGAAGGATGTCGGCCGCAGCCTGCTCGTCGGCCCCGCGCTTCTTGAGGGATTCGCACGCCAGGTCGAGCCACTTCTCCGACTGGACGTCGTCATGGGCCAGGTGAAAGACGACGGCGAGCTGCACTGCCTCCCAGGGGCGTTCGGCGGTCGGGGTCAATGCGGGATCGGAAAGGATTTTTTCGGTGTTCCCCTGAGCCATCGCCACGGCCGATTTGAGAGAACCGAGATTCGGGTCGTTGAGGATCAACCCGGCGTCGGACTTCGACAGCTCGTCGAGCTGACCGTTGCCGTAGAGAACGAGGAACTTGAATGAGTCGATCAAAGGCCCCCCGCCCTGCAGCATCGCCTCGTTCCGGTTGCGCCACTCGGTGAAGACTTTCAGGGCTTCCTCCGACTTGCCTGTCGACGTCAGGCACTCCATCACGGTGTAGAGGGAGATGAAGTCGAGGGGTTGCTGCTGGAGGCGCTCCTGGCCTTCGGCGACCATTGCGTCGGCGTCCCCGGTCGCCAGCCTTGCCAGGTTCAACAGCCGTCGGGTCGCGTCTTCGCCGATTCCGAGGCGTTTGGCGGTCTCGAACTCGGTCCGGGCGGTCGCCCAGTCTCCCCGCGTCGCCGCCTGGTAGCCGAGTCCGAATGCCGGCCAGGGATTCTGCGGGTCGAGTTCCCGTCCCTTCTGCAGCAGCTCGTTCCGTTTTGCCGGAACGGGCTCGAAACGCGACCGCAGGTAGGGAAGCATGGAGTTCGCCGGCTCGGCGGCCATGAGGCCGTCGTAGAGGGTCTTGAGCTCGTCGATCCGTGCCGGTCCCTGCCGCTCGAGGAGATTGGAGTACGTCCGATGCCACTGGACTTCGACCGGCCGGCGCGACAGCCCCGGCTTGAGGAACGCCTCGGCCCGCGACTCCGCCTTCGCCTTGACGACGCTTTCCTCGTACTGCTGGAACAGCTTCGCATCGTCGACGCGCGAGGGGAGCGAAGCTTCTAGGAATGTCAGGGCTTCTCCCGGATCGGTGATGTGATGGACAAGGTTGCTCGGGACATTGTCCGCTTCGTCCACGAGCTGCAGCCCCGATTTCGTCACAATCTGCTTCTTGTTCGAGACCTGCATCGAGTCCGGCGGAGCCACGAAGATGTAGTCAATGTCCGGGTAGAAGACGGACGTCTTGCCAATCAGGTAGTTTTCCGTCGGCGGGGTCGGGTTGACCGCGTAGTGATAGTTCCTGTGGACCAGGCCGGCGGTTCCCCCGACGTTGACGACCCACGCCGGATTGCGGAACCATCGTTCCCAGAAGCTGGTTTGCACCGGCAGCTCGTACTGGGCCGTCAGGGGCCCGCTGACCGAGACCCGGTGAACGCCCTCCGGGATCGTCACCGATCCGCGGCGAGCCACCTGGATCGGCGGCAGGTCGTCGACCTGAACCGTCGCCGCAACCGGGAGCCCGCTGACGATATGGAGCGTCCGGTGCCGACGGATGTAGTCGTTGTTCACAGCGAGTCCCGCGGCGGCGAGGACGCCGACCAGTGACAGGAATGCAAATGTCTTGGCCCCCGAAGAGTGTGCCGTACTCCACGGGTTGAACACTCCCAGCAAGCTCCCCTCCTGCTGCGGCAGCGAACTCTGGACTCCCAGCTTCTTCTCCGAGAGCTGGACCATCTTCCGGACGTTGTGGACCTTCGCGGCGTCGGGGAACTCGCTCAGCAGATGCCGGAAGATCTCGAGCGCCTCCTGGTGGAGGTTCTTCTGCTGATAAAGCGAGGCGAGGAGCTCGATCGGTGCGAGGGAATAGACCTGCCCTGCCCCGGGCTTCTCCATGAAGTCGAGAAGCTTTCGCGCCTCGTCGAGCTTCCCTTCATTCATGCGGGCGAAGGCCACGCCGACCCGGGCCTCCGGGAGCTCAGGCTCCAGGCGGTGGGCCTCGGCATACAGCGGGGCAGCCTCCCCGTAACGGCCGACCTGCTCGAGGTGGCTCGCCAGTCCGGCCCGGAGCGCCGCGTCCCGGGGAAACTGCGGCAGGACCTCCTCGCGAAAGGTGTCCGCCTCGGTATGTTGATGGCAGAGGAGCATCCGGGCGTGGGCATCGAGGGCGTTCTCGACCGTCGGATCACTCTGGTACTTTTCCCGCCCCTCCGAGACGGTCAGCTGGCTCGCGACGGCGAACTGGTCCGCCTTCATCGAGAAGTGCCGCGTGCACAACGGACACTCGTCGACGACCCGCTTCCGGCCGAGCGGAATCACCGGAATGAAGAAGACGACAAACCACAGCCGCGTGTCGTAGCTGGCGAGCTCGGCATGACGCCCGCAGCTTCGGCAGGCCCCATTGCGGACCTGGCGGTTCCGTTTGCCGTAGTAATGCGTCCCGATGCCGTTGACCGTGTAGGGCACGAGCGGAGCCTCATCGGAGAATGGGAACAGGCGAACGGGGAAATGCAGGGTTGGCCGGCTGGGAGAACGAGCCGGCAGCGGGAATCAGGTGCCACGTCGTCCCTGCCGAGAGTCTACCGCCCGACCGGCCGATCTTCGATCCCATCGGTCGTGATTCACGTGATCGAATCGATCCGCTCCGCTCGCTCCCCGCGTTTGAATTCGGCGTCCCGGACCGCCACACTCTGACCTCGCGGCCGCGGAAGCGGCCCATTCCAGAGAGGATGCGGTTTTCATGCTGTGGGAAGTCGAGATTCACCCGGTTCCGTCTGAGATCGACCGCGAAGGGGCGAGGGTCCTGGCAGAGGCCGCAGCCCTCGGAGCGGGCTCCATTTCCGCCGTCCGGGCGGCCAGGTCCTTTCTCGTCGAGGGGGACCTCTCCGAGGACCAGGTCCGCGGTCCCGCCGTCCGCCTCCTGGGGGACGGAGTTGCCGAGCAGTGCGTCGTCCGGCGTCTCCCCGGCTCGGCCGAGTCGCAGGTTCCCGAACTCCGCACGCAGAAGCTCCTGAACGTCCTTTTCAAGCCGGGCGTGACCGACAATGTCGGCCTGACGGCCAAGGGAGCTCTGGCCGATCTCGGGCTTCCTGTCACCTCCGTCGCGACTTGCCGGAAGTACTGGATCAACCCCGAGGCCAAGGCGGAGGAGATCGACCGGCTCGCCCGCAAGGTTCTCTCGAATGACGCGATCGAACACGTCATTGCCGGACCGCTCCCCCTGAAGTCGATCTCCCTCGGGACGGACTACCGGTTCAAGCTGACGACGGTTCCGATCCGCGGCATGGACGACGCTGCGCTACAGCGGCTCAGCAAGGAAGGGCAGCTCTATCTGAGCCTCGTCGAGATGCAGACGATCCGCGACTACTTCGCGAGTCTCGACCGGGACCCGACCGATATCGAACTCGAAACGGTCGCCCAGACCTGGAGCGAGCACTGCTCCCACAAGACCCTCGCCGGCCGGATCCGCTATCGAGACGAAAAGGGGGAGCGGCGCTTCGAAAACATGCTGAAGGAGACGGTCTTCGCCGCGACCCAGGAACTGCGGAAGCGCGCCGGAGCGGACGACTGGTGCGTCAGCGTCTTCAAGGACAACGCGGGCGTCGTCACGTTCAATGACGAGTACGACGTCTGCATGAAGGTCGAGACGCACAACCACCCCTCCGCACTCGAGCCCTACGGCGGGGCGAACACCGGCCTCGGCGGCGTGATCCGCGACCCGCTCGGGACAGGCCTTGGGGCGAAGCCGGTCTGCAGCACCGATGTCTTCTGTTTCGCTCCCCCCGATACCCCTTACGACACCCTCCCTCCCGGCGTGCTGCATCCCAAGACCGTGATGCGCGGAGTCGTCTCGGGAGTCCGGGACTACGGGAACCGCATGGGGATCCCCACCGTCAACGGGGCGGTCTACTTCGACGACCGCTACATCGGCAACCCGCTCGTTTACTGCGGCAATGTCGCATTGATCCCGGTCGGCAAATGGAAGAAGCACGTCGAGGTGGGTGATCACGTCGTGGCGGTCGGCGGAAAGACCGGTCGCGACGGGATCCACGGCGCGACCTTCTCGTCGGCCGAGCTGACCCAGGAGAGCGAGACCCTTTCCGGAGGGGCGGTCCAGATCGGCAATGCCATCACCGAGAAGATGCTGATGGATGTCGTTCTCGCGGCGCGGGACCGCGGGCTCTACCACGCGATCACGGACTGCGGAGCGGGCGGTTTCAGCAGCGCCGTCGGCGAAATGGGCGAAGAGACCGGCGCCGAGGTCTGGCTCGAGAAGTGCCCGCTCAAGTACAGCGGATTGTCCTACACCGAGATCTGGATCAGCGAAGCGCAGGAGCGGATGATCCTGGCGGTTCCGCCGGAGACCTGGGACGAATTCCACGCCCTGTGCGCCTCGGAAGGGGTCGAAGCGACGATCATCGGCCGGTACACCGGAACCGAGCGGCTCGTCCTCAAGTACCATGGCGAAGAGGTCGGTAACCTCGCGATGGAGTTCCTTCACGACGGCCGCCCTCCTGTCGTTCGCGACGCGGTCTACGAGGCTCGACCGGAGTCGGCCGCGCTGGCCGGCCAGCCGCAGGAACCGGCCGGCGGCGATCCCGGGAAGACGCTCGAAGCGATCCTCGGGTCGCTCAACGTCTGCTCGAAGGAATGGATCATCCGTCAGTACGACCACGAGGTGCAGGCGGGAAGCGTCGTGAAGCCGCTCGTCGGCGTGGCGAATGACGGTCCTTCGGATGCCGCGGTCGTGCGGCCCGACCTGAGCTCGAAGAGGGGGCTCGCCGTCTCCTGCGGCATGAACCCGCGGCTGGGGGACCTCGATCCCTACTGGATGGCGGCGAGCGCCATCGACGAAGCGGTCCGGAACTGTGTCGCCGTCGGGGCCGACCCTGCCCGGATCGCGATCCTCGATAACTTCTGCTGGGGGAACACCGAACGGCCGGAGACTCTCGGCTCGCTCGTCCGGGCGGCGCTCGCCTGCCATGACGTCGCGATCGCCTTCGGAACGCCATTCGTCAGCGGCAAGGACTCGCTCAACAACGAGTTCAAGTACGTCGACGGAGCGGAAACAAAGGTCGTGACGATCCCCTCCTCGCTTCTGATCAGTGCCCTCGGCCAGCTCGAAGACATCGAGCAGGCGGTGACGATGGATCTGAAGAAGGCCGGGAATGTCCTGCTGCTCATCGGTGAGACGAGGGAGGAGCTCGGCGGAAGCCACTTCGCACTCGTTCGAGGGCTGACCGGCGGGGTTGTTCCCAAGGTGGACCTCGATCGGGCTCCTGCGACGTTCCGCGGGATTCACGAAGCGATTCGGTCCGGCAAGGTGGAAAGCTGCCACGACCTGAGCGAGGGGGGGCTTGCTGTGGCCCTGGCCGAAATGGCCTTCGCCGGGGGCCTCGGAATCAAGGCGGACGTCGCGCCCCTCTGCGGGGCGTTGACTCCGGACGCGGCCCTCTTCTCCGAGTCGAACACCCGCTTCCTGCTGGAAGTCGCCCCGGAGAACGAAGCGTCGGTTGCGGCGATCTTCGCGAAAGGAGGGATCCCGGCCGTTCGGATCGGCGAGGTGACCTCCGGAACACATGTCACGGTCACAGGCCCCGATGGAAAGACGCTCATCGACCGGCTCGGCGGCGAACTGAAAGAGGTCTGGCAGAAGCCGCTTCGCTGGGGGTGAGAATCCCGCGTCCCGCGAGTTGCGTCATGCGAGCGGGCCCTCCTCTGGAGGGCCCTTTTTTGTGCGCCGCGTTGAGGCGTTCGCTCTGGGGCGCTGGGGACATTGGCCGCTGCTTCAAGC
>JAEYWB010000647.1 GCA_023429275.1 Planctomycetota bacterium | reverse complement strand
GATGAGGTCCGGCCGAGTCTCGTTGTCCGCAGTGGTCAGGAACAGGCTGACGAGCGATTCGTTCAGCGAGAGGATGAACGCCACGACCGTGGAGTCAGCGGCGGCAGGCCGCGGCATATCAGAGAGTGACCGGGCCCGCCGCCACCGTCAGGCCGAAGACGACCGTGAACGCGACCGTCCCAGGTCGCGGCAAAGCCGGATGGGATCCGGTGCTCTCTCGCGAGTGACAGGCTGATCGGTCCTTCCGCCTCGGAGCGGGTTAGTGAGCGGGTTGACGATCGTTCCTCGTGCGCCGCGTTGCCACCCCGAAGTAGTCGAGCCCCTCGACGAGCGTCGGGAAGGTGGGCCACTTCTCGCTGAGGCCGAGTTGTTCCAGGCGGGCTGCCATGTCGGGCGAGACGCCGACCAGGATGGTCCTGTCGTTGCCGATCGCTCGACCGAATGACGCGAGGGCCTCCGTCAGAAGCGATCCGGAATGGAAATGCCCCTCGAGATCGACGATCAGGCTATTCAGGTCGCGTTGAAGAAGCAGGTCAATAATCCGCCCGATGTCGTCGCGAACATCCTGGAACCGGTAGTCCTCGAGATCGCCAGCCGCAGCCACGATGACGGTGGATTCGATCACCGTGACCCGAAAGACACGGCAGGCGGCGATGGGGAAAGGAATCGCAGTCATCGAACAGAACCATCGCAAGGGGAGGCGGGGAGTCTGCGGATCATCGCTGTTCCGCGGCGTCGTCCGTTCACGGTCCATCAGGCTCACGGAACACTCCTGATTGTTACGGGGCCGGCAGGTCGGCTTTCAGAGCGTGAGAGGCGGTGATGCCGTCAAGAGCCCGGGTTGCCGCGGCAGCGGGCGTGCCGCTCCTGAGCAGCACGGGGACAGGGGCGAACGCCGCGATCGAACGCAGCCTCGCGTGATCTTCCCACGGGCGGGCCCGCAGATGGCCCAGGTGAGGGACGGCGATCAGGTCGATGTCGTCCCGCTCGACCAGGTTCAGGACCTGATTCAGATCCTTCACCGGAACCTTCTCGACCTGGATTTCGAGCCGGTCTGGTGCCGTATCCCCGTTCCTCTCCCGCGTGCGGGTCGTTGCCCACTCTCGAGCGGGGCCGGCGACCGCATCGGTCAGGGGAAGGATCGTGATCCGGCCAGCCGGGGGGCACGGCCCGATCCACAGTTCCTCGACGGATGAAGGGAGGTCGTCAACGGTCTCGACGACCGCGAGAACGTGGCGGCAGAGGGGATCGCCAGTGAGGTCAACCGGGGCGTCGTAGCCCGCGACGAGCAACAGGGGGTGGTCAAAACTGCCGAGGAGCGAGTCGACCATGCTCCGCCGACAGAGCCGCCCCACCCAGGTCCGTCGCTGCGAGGTCATGACCGTAACAGCCGCTCCGGCGTGAAGCTGTCGCAGGACCGCTTCGGGGTCGTCCTCTTCGATCAGGCTGGCCACGACCGGGATGTCCCAGCGTCGCGAGATTCGACGAACGACCGTCGTGAGATATTTCTCACGCGGCTCCCGGACCGCTCGACTGGGGTTCTCTTCGCCCCAGGAGAGCCCATGGCCTCGGAAGTCGTCCAGGTACGAGTAGACCTGCACCAGCTGGAGAACCGTGGCACATCGACGCGCCAGGGAGATTGCGTAAGGCAGGGCATGCTCGGCAGCCGCCGTTCCGTCGAGAGGGACCAGGATTGGCCGTAAATCCGCGTTCCTGACCTGCCACTCCTTCGATTCGCGGGTCCGGGAGAGAGGACGGTCGCCCGTTCTGAGAAAGATGTCCCGATAGGACTCGGTGGCGGATGAGGTGTTCAAGCCATAGTTCATGACGAAACCTTGTCCCACGGGTGAGATGAACGAACCGGGCGCCGGATGAAGAGCTCGCCTCCGCCGCCGAGACGTGACAGGACGTCGACTCGCAACCGCTATGCCACAGGTCCAGGAGGGCGAGATTCTCGTACGGAGCCGTCGTATCACTGCCGGACCGGCACTTTAGGACGACGGTGACAGCCAGCGCGCGCCCCTCACAGGAGACACTGTCAACCAGCGGCGACACTCCGCGACTTCGAGGTCATGTCCGCCGGTGACCGCGGTTTCATTGACCGGCGAGTTGTTAGAATGCCGGTCACGAACTCGTCGTCTCGAGTCGAACTCTCCGTCGGGAACACGACTCATGGACAATCGAACGCCAGACGCTTCCCCCCCGGACCCGGGCAGGGACCCACGCGAGGCGATCACTCCGGAGGCCTTCGTCCCGGAAGAGAGGCACTTTCGGGCGGTCGCCGACTGCACGGCGGACTGGGAGAGCTGGCACGATGCGAATGGACGCCTCGTCTGGGTCAACCCCGCCGTCGAACGGCTGACGGGGGTCACCGTGGCAGAGTGCCTCGCCATGCCGGAATATCCCCTGCCTCTCGTTGCTTTGGAGGATCGTCCGGTCATCGAGCGGGTTCTGCGGCGGGCTGCGCAGGGGAGTTCCGGGAACAGCGTCGAGTTCCGGGGACGGCTCCGTGACGGACGTTTCGGATGGCTTTCCATGTCCTGGCAGCCGATGGATGTCGAGTCGGGCACGCGCCTGGGCTTTCGGACGAGCATCCGCGACGTCACGGAACGACGAAAGCTGCGAGAACAGCTGCGGCTGTACGCCGAGCATCTGGAGCAGCTCGTCCAGGAACGGACGGAACGGCTGCGTCAGCTCGAAGGGCGTCAGCGGCAGATGGAGAAACTCGCGGCCCTCGGCCAGCTGGCAGCCGGTGTGGCCCACGAGATCAACAACCCGCTGGCGGGAATGCGGAACGCGTTCGAGCTCATCCGGTCCTCAATTTCTCCCGACCATGAGCACTTTGAACTGCTGGAACTGATCGACCGTGAGATCGAGCGAATCAGCACCATTACCCACCAGATGTACCAGCTCTACAGCCGTCCCCGGCAGCGGCCGGCGGAGTTTTCGCTGAGACGGGTGATCCAGGAGGTCGTCCGAATCCTGGAGAGCGTCGCGCGGCGTGGAGAAACGCGGATCGTGTTCGACGAGACGCAGGAGGCGCCGCAGGTCTGCCTCGTCGAAGGGGAGGTCAAGCAGATCCTGTACAACCTGGTCCGGAACGCCGTTCAGGCGACGCGCCGCGGCGGGACCGTCACGATCCGGATTCGCGAAGAAGGACGCGAGGTCGCGATCGAGGTACGGGACAATGGCCCGGGGATCCCAGCCGACATCCTTCCGCGGATCTTCGAGCCGTTCTTCACGACCAAGGGGACGGAAGAGGGGGCGGCCGGCATGGGAATGGGACTCTCGGTTTCACGAAGCCTGATCGAGGCGATGGGAGGGCGGATCGACGTGACGACAACGCCCGGAGAAGGGAGCGTCTTCGCGGCGATCCTCCCGATGCGGCTCGAGCAGATGGAGGAGATCTCCGAATGACAGCCGAATCCCCTCCATCGGGCCGGCCGCAGAGGATCCTGATCGCGGATGATGAGCCCCTTTACCGGCGGACGACCGCGGCGCTCCTCGAGAAGGAAGGATACGAGTGCGTCGCCGCTCCTGACGGGCGGGCAGCCCTGCAGGCCCTCGAGGAATCGTCGTTCGACCTGGTCCTGTCGGATCTCAATATGCCGGGGAATCTCCGGATGGAGCTCCTTTCGGAGGGGCGCCGGCGATGGCCCGATCTCCCCCTGATCATCGTGACCGGCGCGGCGACGCTCCTCTCGGCGATCGAGGCGGTGCGGCTCGGGGTTGCTGATTACCTGCTGAAGCCGGTCCGGTTCGAGGAACTGTTCGCCAGCGTCCGGCGGACCCTGGAACGATCCTCCCGGCGCGGGGAGCGGACCGAGGGGGCCGTTCGCCCCGGCGGGTTTCAGGAGCTTGTCGGCAACAGCCCCCTGATGAGGGACCTCGTCGACCTGCTGCAACAGGTGTCGAGCACCGACACCAACGTCCTGATCACCGGGGAGAGCGGGACGGGAAAGGAAGTCGTCGCGCGGGCTATTCACGATCACAGCGCACGGGCGTCCCGCCCCTTCCAGGTGGTCGACTGCACCGCCCTCCCCGAAAACCTGTTCGAGTCGATCCTGTTCGGTCACGCGCGGGGGGCGTTCACGGGGGCGATTCGAGACCAGGCCGGGCTGCTGCGCGAAGCGGACGGAGGGACGGTTTTCTTTGACGAGGTGGGCGAGTTGCCGCTGCCGCTCCAGTCGAAGCTGCTCCGGGTGGTGCAGGAACAGACGTTCGTCCCGCTCGGAAAGTCGCAGCGGGAGAAGATCGACGTCCGATTCCTGTGCGCAACGAACCGCGACCTCGAGCTCGAGATTCAGGCGGGCCGGTTCCGCCGCGACCTCTACTACCGCCTCGCCGTGATTCCGATCTTCCTTCCCCCGTTGCGGGAACGGGGAGAGGATGTCCTGGCGCTTGCGCGGCACTTCCTGGACCGGCTCCGTCCCCCTGGCCGGGACAACCTTGAACTCTCTCATGACGCCCTCGACCTCCTGAGGCGTTACTCCTGGCCTGGCAACATCCGTGAATTGCGGAACGCGATCGAGCATGGGATCGCGATGGCTCGGACGGATCGTATTGAGCCGGGCGATCTCCCCGCGGCACTCCGCAGCGAGGCGGGACGTGATACGGCCGTCCGACCGATCGAGATTCCCCGGGACGGATCCGGGCCGGTCACCTCGCGTGCCGCCGCGATCGTCGAGGCGGAACGGGACTACCTGATCCGCCTTCTCAAGGAGCATGGCGGAAACGTCGCGAGATCGGCCGAACACGCGGGGCTGTCGCGGCAGGGCCTGCACAAGCTGCTCAAACGGTACGAAATCAACGCCGCCGAGTTCCGCGGCTGAGGACTCCGTCGACTGTCACTTTCGCGGGACACTTCTGTCGACTCCCGGCGACACCTCCCGGCCATCTGTCTCCATGACAGGTGTTCCGGCCCCTGTTTCATCAAGGGGATTGCGTGATGCGGGCAATCGGAGCGGATTCGGAAGCGATGGTCCTCGACTTGCAATGTCTATCCCGGGACGGGGCGGCCTCCGGGGAATGGGTCCTTCACCGCCGCCCCACAGCAACAGGGAGACAAATGGCATGGCAAGGCCTGAGATTCTGCTGACCGCTGAAGACTACACACGCCTCCGCGGACTTCTGACATCCCGGGTCGCCCACTACGTGAGTGGATCGGAACGGCTGGCGGACCTTCGGGAAGAGCTCGGCCGGGCGAAGGTCGTCGATTCGAAGGAGGTCCCGGACAATGTCGTCACGATGAACTCGATCATCTCGTTCCGGGATCTCGACACCGACGAGGTTGAAACCTTCACGCTCGTCTACCCCGGGGACGCGAACATCGCCGAGGGGAAGCTTTCGGTCCTCGCGCCGATCGGGACGGCGATCCTGGGGTATCGCGTCGGCGATATCATCCGCTGGGGTGTTCCCGCCGGATGGCGTCGTCTCCGGATCGAGCGGCTCATCTACCAGCCGGAGCGCGATCATCCTGAGCGGGAAATCAGCGAAACAGCCCTCGCTTCCTCAGGAGCATGACCGTCGTGGACTGCGCTGTTCACAAGGAAAGCGACGCTGCCATTCCGCGCCGGAGAGGGTGGAGATCCGGTCCGATTCGATCGGAAAACCACCAGCTCCGGCTGACGGTGTGGCCGAAGGCGGACTGAAGCGTTTGCAAGCTGGACCCGCCGCGCCGGACGTCGGGGGGCAGCGCAACCCGCTGTGGAGAACGGGCAGTTGACCGCCGTCCCCGAAGTCGCGTGGCGAATGAGCCATCCGGAGGCTTGAAGGCTCCTGGATGACCACAGGAGCGAGACGCGAGTCGTGTCAGGGCAAGAGAAGACTCTCAGCGACCGTAGGATTTGTTGAACGGAGCCCCGGGATCCAGCGTCTCTTCCTCGAGATCTCCCGGGTCACCCGTACGCCGGTGGGGGCCGGGCTCGCCGCGGTCGTGTTCGATCGGGGCTCCCCGACCTCCCGCGTCCGGTGAGTCGGCCCCCTCGCGGGCTGGCTCGAAATCAGGCGGCGTCCTGGCCGCGTCTTCCTGGTGGCATCTTCCTGATTGTCTGCGTGAGTCGGCTTCTTGCTGCGAGTCATCGCACGACCTCCGTGACAGGTCCAAAGCGGACGGCGTGTGTCGCAACTGGCGTCCCCGCATGGGAGCCATTCCGGGCCGGGCGGCCGGTGAACACGTTCAGATCCCGCCGCCGTCGTTGAACTCGTGCTGGAACTGCTGGTTCATCTCGAGGGCCGGCGAGGCGACCTCGGGGCGACCGACGATGCGCGCCGGGACCCCTGCCACCGTCGTGTGAGGCGGGACGTGGTCGAGGACCACGCTCCCCGCGCCGATCTTGGCCCCTTCACCAATGATGATATTTCCCAGGACCTTGGCCCCGGCGCCGATCAGGACGCCGCTGCGGACCTTGGGATGGCGGTCTCCCGATTCCTTGCCTGTTCCGCCGAGGGTGACCTCATGGAGGATCGAGACGTTGTCGTCGACGACGGCCGTCTCGCCGATGATGATGCTCGTGCCGTGGTCGAGCAGAAGCCCCTTGCCGATTCGCGCGGCGGGATGGATGTCGACCGCGAAGACCTCCGAGACCCGGCTCTGGACGTACATCGCCAGCGAGTTGGCCCCGGTGATCCACAAGTGGTGCGCGACGCGGTGAGCCTGAAGCGCCAGAAAGCCCTTGAAGTAAAGAAACGGAGTCGAGTATTCCCGGGCCGCGGGGTCGCGGTCCCGCACCGCCTGCAGGTCAGCCCGGATCGCCGTGGCGATCGACTCGAGTTCGAACGCCTCGTCGATCATCTCGCGGATCGACATCGCCTGAAGCGTGGGGGCAGCCAGCTTGTTTGCGAGGTGAAAGCTGAGAGCCTGCTCGAGGCGGTCGTGCTTCAGGACCGTCGCGTGCAGGAAGCTCGCGAGGATCGGGGTCCGCTGAGCCTCCACCTCGACCTCGCCCCGAATGCCGGTCCAGACCGGGTCGGGATCGGAAGCGACCTTCGGATAGGAGGCGCGGGCGCTGAGGGGCGGCTGGGTCATCATGTTCTCCGGCAAGTGATTCTGACTGTCAGCGGCCCGGAACGCGATGGCGGCGGCCATCGCGTTTCTTTCGGCCCCTCAGCCGCTGAGCGGCGGCTCTCGCCGATCGCTCTCGTTCCATCCGTCTCGGATCAGCCCGTGAGTCCTTCGAACAGCGGGGTCGACAGGTACCGTTCGCCGAGGCTCGGAAGGATCGTCACGATCCGCTTGCCGCGGAATTCAGGACGGGCGGCGATTTTCGCGGCCGCACAGACATGGGCTCCGCTGCTGATGCCGACCATCAGTCCCTCGAGCCGGGCCAGCTTTCTCGCCCAGTCGAACGCCTCGTCGTTCGTCACTGTCACGACTTCGCTGATGAGGCTCATGTCGAGGTTTTTGGGAACGAACCCGGCCCCGATCCCCTGGATCTTGTGCGGACCCGGCTGTCCGCCACTGAGCACCGGGGAGTGGACCGGCTCGCCCGCGATCGCCTTGAAGTTCGGATTGAACCGCCGGATGTAGCGGGTCACACCCGTGATCGTCCCCCCCGTGCCGACCCCCGTCACGATCGCGTCGATGTCATGGCCGGTGTCTTCCCAGATCTCGGGGCCTGTGGTCGCTTCATGGATCGCCGGATTGGCGGGGTTGTCGAACTGCTGCGGCATCCAGGCCTCGCGGTTCGCCGCGACAAGGTCTTGAGCCCTGGCGATTGCCCCCTTCATCCCTTCGGCGGCCGGCGTCAGCACGATCTCGGCACCGAGAGCCCGCAGGAGCGCCCGCCGCTCGACCGACATCGACTCCGGCATC
>JAEYWB010000673.1 GCA_023429275.1 Planctomycetota bacterium | reverse complement strand
CCCCGGCGGCCCGCCGTCGCTGTAGAATCCATCACGCAGACCCCTCAGCCGGAGCTCTCTCCGGCGGCGAAGCGAAGCGGGACGCTCCATGCCGTTCTCCCTCTGTCAACGATCGACCGGCGACTCCGGACCAGCAGGGCGATGTCGTCCTGTTCGAGGGAGGACCTCGTCGCGGCTCGGGGTCGTGGCCTCCGTCGTCCTTCTGCTCACAAGTCTTGTCACCGCCCTTCCGCCCGCCGCCGCGCAGGTCCTCCCCCGGAAGACGGACAACCAGATCCTTCTGGAGGACTACGGTCTCGCCCACCAGAAGTTCGCGGAAGAGATGGAGGCGCTCGCCGCCGAATGCGAAGCGGAGGGGCTGAAGACCGAGGCGGCCGTCATCCGTATGCGGTCCGCCCGGCTCGATCACCTGAAGCTCGACGTCGACAAGCTCCCCTCCGAGGTGGGCGGAACTCCCTTCGCCCCGGACGACGTCTGGGGGCCGCGAAGAGCCGAGATCGAGAAGGCCTATGCGGCCCGGGTCTACGCCCTCTCGCAGAAGGCGATGACGCAGCGGAACATCAGCCTCTGTTTCCACCTCATCCGCGAAGTGGCGTTTCACGATCCCGACCACGCCAATGCCCGGCGGATGCTCGGCTACATGGTCTATGAGGGAGAGTGGACGACCCCCTTCATCGCCAACAAGCTCCGCCGCGGCCTCGTCTGGCACAAGGAGTTCGGCTGGCTCCCCAAATCGCACGTCGGGAAGTACGAAAGCGGACTGCGCTTCACCCGGGGCATCTGGATGCCCGCTACGAAGGAAGCAGGACTCCGGCGGGACTTCAACCGCGAGCCGTGGGAGATCGAGTCCGAACACTTCCTCGTCCGGACGAACCACAGCCTCGAGCGCGGCGTGCAGCTCAGCACGCTCCTGGAAGGATTTCACAAGTATTTCGTCCGCGAGTTCTCGGCGTTCTTCAACACACCCGAGCAGATGCGGTCTCTCTTCGACGGCAAGGCCCTCGCGAGCGGGAGCGTCCGCAAGCACCAGGTTCATTACTACGCCTCCAAAGGGGAGTTCGTTGCGAAGCTCCGGTCACAGCCGAACATCGAGCTCTGCAACGGCATCTACATGCCGCAGCAGCAGATCGCCCACTTCTTCTACGACCCGAACCTCGACGAGACCCATGAGGAGACCCTCTACCACGAGGTGACGCACCAGCTTCTCAGTGAAAGCGGCAACAAGCCCGTCAGCGTTGCGCCGGACCGGGATTTCTGGATCGTCGAAGGGCTCGCCTGCTACATGGAGTCGTTCAAGCAGGACCAGGGACAGGTGACCGTCGGCTTCCCGCTGCACAAGCGAGTGATCGCGGCCTGCCACCACGCCGAGACGCCGGGCGAATTCGTCCCCCTCCAGACGTTCGTCTCGATGGGCCAGCGGGAGTTCCAGAACGCGGGGAAGCTGTCGGTGCTGCAGCGGTACTACGCGCAGGCGACGGCGGAGTCGCACTTCTTCCTGCACTACCGGGATGGTCTCTACCGGGACGCGTTCATCCAGTACCTCTCGGAGATCTACAGCCCGAGTATCAAGATCCGGGGGAACGTGACGCCGCTCGACCGCCTGACAGGGATCAGCTTTGCGACCCTCGACGCGCAGTATCTCGAGTATCTGAAAGAGATCGCGGCGGCCGAGACGGCATCGCAGCCAGCGCCGATTACGAAATGAGCCGTGTCCGCCAGAAGCCTGCGAGTCTCCGGTCAATCCGGCGCAGTCACATGCCCGCTTGACGCTTCCTGTGTCGTTCTCCGCGCGACTCGGAACCGGGCCTCCCTCTCGGGCGGCCTTGCCGTGTCCGCGGCATCCGGCAACTAGACGACCTCGCGCATCGGCGCGTTGCCGTGTTCGACGAGGTACTGCGGCACTCCCGACTGGTCGAAGACGCGGATGTTTTCGACATCGATGCCGGCATTGCGATAGAGCGTCGCGAAGACTTCCTGGAACTTCACCGGGCGGTCTTCGGGGTATTCGCCGTTGCGGTTCGTCGAGCCAATCACCTGGCCGGTCCGCATGCCGCCCCCGGCCATCAGGCACTCGTTCGCCTGCGGCCAGTGGTCGCGGCTGTTGCTGCTGTTGATCTTCGGCGTCCGTCCGAATTCCCCCCAGACGACGACCGAGACGTCCCGGTCGAGACCCCGTTCATGCAGGTCGGTCACGAGAGCCGCGAGCGCCTGGTCGAGCAGCGGGAACTCTTCGCGCGACTTGGGGAAATTCATCCCGTCCGAGCCGTGCCAGTCCCAGCGGCTGTAGTTCATCGAGACGAACCGCGCCCCGGCTTCGACGAGCCGGCGGGCGATGCAGAAGTTCTCGACCATCTGCGGGGCGCCGTCCCGCTGGAAGACCGTCCCGCTCTTGCCGTAGCGGGCGACGATCTTCGGATCTTCCTTCGACAGGTCGAGCGCGTCCGCCAGCTTGGAGCTGGTCAGGATCCCCATCGCCTGCCCGACGGAGACATCGAGGCTGTCCATGATGCCCCGGTTGTCGATCGCCCGCTTCATCGAGTCGATCGAGGTCCGGAGCGCGACGCGGTCCTGGAGACGTTCGAGCGTCACCCCCTGCAGGACCATGTTGTCCGAGGTGCTGCGGGCCTCGCGCCCGAGCGTGTTGAACGGCGAGTGGCCGACGCCAAGGAACCCGCCCGTGCCCGGTTCACCCCAGGTCCGGTTGCCGGTCTGGTACATCAGGGCGATGTGCGGCGGAACCGACTCGCGCACCGGCCCCTGCATCTTCGAAACCCACGCCCCCGCGGCGGGCCAGCCGCCGGGAGGGGAGCGTTCCCCTTTCTTCCGGCCGGTCATGCACTGGTAGGCATCGTGGGCGCCATCGGAATCGGAGAGGGACCGGACGACGATGAACTTGTCCATCATCGCCGCCATCCGCGGGAAGAGCTCGCAGATCTGGATGCCGGGGACGTTCGTGTCGATCGGGTTGAACTCGCCGCGGATCTCGCGCGGCGCGTCGGGCTTCGGGTCCCACATGTCGATGTGCGAGGGACCGCCCGGCAGATAGACGTTGATGATCGCCTTGTGCGACCGGCTTCGGGGCTCCGCCGCCAGGACGTTCGACAGGGCCAGCCCTCCGAGCGCAAAGCCGCCGACGGTGAGGAAATCGCGGCGCGAAATCCCGTCGCAGAAGCGCGACGTGGACCGCACCGGTCGTTGACCGAGGATCGTGATCATTTGGGAGCCCTTCCCGTGAGACGTATGCAAAAGAGTTTATCGGTCCTGTGGGGGCATGGAAAGGGAAGAAATCCCGCCGGGCTGTTCGTTTCGGAGCGACTCGTGATCGGCTAGAACGGAACCGTCCAGTCATCCTATCTCCCGTCCGTGTCGGAACTTCTGTGAAGGGAGCGTTCGCAGTGCCGATTCGTCTCTCGCTGTCCCTCGCCTTCCTCCTGGGGAATCTCCTGATGGCGCCGGTCGGCCGGTCGGAGCCTCCCGCCCCCGTCACTCCCACAGGCGAGTGGCGGCGCGTCTCCTCCATTCCGGACGCTGTCGGATTCGCCGGCATGCTCGCCGGGGTCAGCCAGGGGCGGCTGATCGCGGCGGGAGGAGCCAATTTCCCGAAAACGCCCCCCTGGGAGGGAGGCGAGAAGGTCTGGTACGACACGGTCTTCGTGCTCGACCGGCCGGCCGGGACCTGGCGGACATTGCCGACGCGGCTCCCGCGGCCGCTCGGCTACGGCGTCTCTGTCTCCCATGGCGACGCCGTGATCGTCGCCGGCGGGGAATCGCCGACCTCGACAGGCTCCGAGTCGCGAAGGGATGTCTTCGCGATCCGCTGGATGGGAGACGATGTCGCGATCGCGTCCCTTCCTCCGCTGCCGGCCGCGGTCATGAATGCGTGTGGGGCGATCCTCGGAAGCCGGCTCTACATCGCCGGGGGCGCGTCGTCGCCGAGCGTCTCGACGAAGTCGTTCTGGTCGCTCGATCTCTCGGGTCCTCCGGAACGCCAGACCTGGACCGAGCATCCCTCCTGGGACGGCCCGTCCCGGATGCTCTCCGTCGCCG
>JAEYWB010000655.1 GCA_023429275.1 Planctomycetota bacterium | reverse complement strand
GGGGTCAGTATCGCGGCGCGGAAATCCAAATACATCGACCACGCGAGCGGTGTCAGCGCCCGGTTCAGCATCGCGAACTACCGGACGATGATCGCCAGTGCCCGCCAGCGATCCGCTCGACTCGGCGAGTCTCCCGCGGTGCCGCGGATCAGCGATCTTGGCCATCTCTACTCGTCTTCCTTGGGCAAGCTCGAGCTCGACCTGATGGGGAGCCATCAGATGAGCGAACGGCAGATCCTCGACTCGCTCGTCGCGGAAGCGGTGCGCAAGGTGTTTGAAGAGTACGTCGACCGGCACGGTCTGGAAGAGATCGCGAAGATCTTCAGCCAGGGAGTGAAGATCGAAGTCGGGGACCTGCTCCCTTCCGCCGCCTACACCGAGCGGCTCAAGCGCGTTCCGCCGGCCTGGGACAAGGCGTTCGAGCTGAACGCCTCGAGCGACCCGGCCGTCCGGGCGTCGTGTGTCGAGTTCGTCCTCGCAGGGCTGTACGCGACGGACCAGATCTCCCGCGCCCAGACGAACGGGCGAATCCGGTACGAGACATGAGGACTTTTGCAGCATGACACCGGAATCACTCGGCGGGATCATCCATTCGTACCAGCGGTACGACCCGCAGACTTTCCCGAGTCCGACGCAGCCCCCGCCTGATCTCGTCTCGCCGGCGTTCGAGCACATGCTCACCTACGGCGATATGGACGAGCTGACGGAAGAGCAACTCGCCAATGCGGTGAAGCTCGACATCAGCCAGATTGCCGGCCTCGGCCCGACGCTCGAATCGCTCCGGAAGATGCTCGAGGAGCGAAAGCGAAAGATCCTCGAGACCTATGAGACCGACAAGGTCGTCAAGGAGGCCGCGAAAGCGTTCGAACAGCAGGCAGCCGGGACGCACGCTCCGAAGGAGCACGCCGATGCGCTCCGCCGCGCGGTCAAGGACGAGCAGCTCCGCGAGCTCGAACGGCTCTGGTACCGCGCCGGCGGTGAGCGTTCCAGGTTCGCCCGCGAACTGCTGAAACTCGTCGACAAGCTGGGCGAGAAGTACCAGGTCGACGAGCTCGCCGGGAAGTACGAGTTCACCGGGCGCGATCCGATGACGGTCGACGAGGCGCTCGCGATCAAGGAGGAACTCGAGACGATCGACAAGCTCCTCAAGCAGCTTGAAGAGGCGAAGAAGAACGCCCAGATCGCCCTCATCGACCTCTCGGAGATGAGCCAGTTTGCCGACGAAGAGCAGATGAGCGAGCTCGACCGCATGCAGCAGCAGGTCCAGCAGCTCCTGCGGCAGATGGCGGAACAGCAGGGGCTCGAGAAATCGGCCAAGGGGTACAAGATGACCCCCAAGGCCTATCGGATCTTCCAGGGGAAGCTCCTCGAGAAGATCTTCAGCCAGCTCCAGGCATCGCGAAGCGGCCGGCACCTCGGCCCGATCGTCGGCGAAGGGGCGGTCGAGCTGCCGACGACGAAGGACTACGAGTTCGGCGACTCGGTCGCCCAGATGGACGTCGTCCAGTCGATGATGAACGCGATCGTCCGGGGGGGACCGGGTCTGCCGCTGCGGATGAAGCCCGAAGATATCGTCATTCACAAGACGAAGAACAATCCCAAGTGTGCGACCGCGGTCCTGATGGACATGAGCGGTTCGATGGGGCACGGCGGACAGTACATCAACGTCAAGCGGATGGCCCTGGCCCTCGACGGCCTGATCCGCAAGGAGTACCCGGGCGACTTCCTGCAGTTCATCGAGATGGCGAGCTTCGCGAAGGCGGTCCATCCGAGCAGCGTCGCCGCGCTGATGCCCAAGCCGGTCACGATCTTCAACCCGGTCGTCCGTCTGCGGGCCGATATGTCGCGGCCGGAGATTTCCGAGAGCGACATCCCGCCCCA
Organism: Planctomycetota bacterium; assembly: GCA_023429275.1. GTDB lineage: Bacteria > Planctomycetota > Planctomycetia > Planctomycetales > Planctomycetaceae > Planctomyces_A. Next base: position 628 of record JAEYWB010000655.1, on the reverse strand, counting down.
CTTCACGAACATCCAGCACGCCCTGCAGCTCGGCCGTCAGCACCTCGCGACGCGCGACACGCCGAACCGGCAGATCATCCTGATCACCGACGGCCTGCCGACCGCCCACTTCGAGGGTTCGCTGCTGTATCTCCTCTACCCGTCCGACGAGAAGACCGAGCAGGCGACGATGCGCGAGGCCCTGCTGTGCCAGCGGGAAGGGATCGTCATCAACATCTTCCTGCTCTCGAGCTGGTCGCAGTCGGAAGAAGACATCCGTTTCGCCCATCGCCTCGCCGAGACGACCAAGGGCCGCGTCTTCTTCACCGCGGGCCGCGACCTCGACCGGTTCGTCGTCTGGGACTACGTGAACCGGCGGAAGAGCATCGTGAGCTGACGGCGAGAATGGGAATAGGAACACTAATCTTCGCTAATCTTCACTGATCCAGAATGCCCGACGGGGTCCCGCTGTATGACAAATCCGGGCCGTGGTTTCCAAGGCGAACAATGATTTCGGTTTCTTCGGATTAGCGGAGATCAGCGAAGATTAGTGTTCCGTCTTCCCTCTTCTCCCTGGGTGCAAGTCCGAGAGAACAAACCGTTTCCACTGCAGGTCTGACTTCCGGCCAAAGTTGATCAGGTATCCAAC
>JAEYWB010000614.1 GCA_023429275.1 Planctomycetota bacterium | reverse complement strand
GCGGTCCGGGTTCTCGAACCGCTTCACGAGGTCCGGATAGCACTGGAAGTAGAGCTGGGTCAGCCGCCTCGGCGAAGGTGGAGTTCACGACGAGAACGTGTTCCTGCCGTCCGCGGCGGCCCCGGCGTTCCTCCTCGCGGACCTCTGTGACAGTCGCGTCGGCCGACTTTCCCCAGACCTTGTACTTCCGCGCCCCAGGAGATGTAGCCCGAGACCACGACCGCGACGAAAGCGATCAGGGCAAACTTGAACCGCTGCAGCCCGTCTTCCTGATCCATCGCGGCCCTCTCTTTTGTGACCGACGCCCGGAAGGACGTGATCGTCTACCGGGTCTTCCACCACGCGACGAGCCCGTATCCCACAAGAACCACCACGAGAATCCCCCAGGCGACCGGGTCTCCTTCCAGCAGTTTCGCAATCGCCCGCCCACGCGCCGCAAGAATCATGATGCCCGTTTCACCAGTCGCGGCAGGAGAGAACGCCCAACCCGCAAACCCATCGACAAACTCCTCACGTCACGCGGCGATTGTCCAGAGTTTGCCGCCTGGGCGTCGGGGGAGACGTTCAATGATGCAGCACATCGCCCGCGGGACTTGAGATTCGCGGGGACGACCGGTCAGATGGTCCGGCCGAGCCACGCCCATTCCCCTCCTCCCCTTGTGAAGCCGTGCGCATCTCTCCGCTTCAGGTCGGTTACGTCGTGGACGCTCTGGTGACCGCCCCGATCGCCTTCTCGATGCTGTCGGGAAGCGGAAAGTGGATCCCGCGACTTCTCGGCGAGCCGGTCCCGCCGAGCCCCAGCCTCCGGATGATGCTCGGATCTCTCTGGATGGCCCTGCTTCTCTGCGTCATCGTCGGGATCTTCCGGCCGGTGTCGATGATCCCGGTACTTGTCCTTCAGCTTGTCTACAAGGGTCTGTGGTTAGCGGCCTTCGCGGCTCCCCGCTGGATGAGCGGCCGATCTCACGAGGTCTCGTGGCAGATCTCGCGGCTGTTCATGGCCTATGTCCTGATCTATCCCTGGCTGATTCCCTGGAGCCGGCTGCTGAGCCAGGCGGACTGAGTGCTCACTCCGAGCGGGCACTTCACTCAAAGACCAGCGTCCCGAACTTCTTGAACTGGTGAAAGCTTCCGGTCGTCGGCGACCAGTTCCATCCCTTCTCGCCGTCGTCGTAGTCCATTCGGTAGAAATTCCCTGTCCAGACAGTTCCGGTCTTCGGGGGGACGTTTCGCTGGGGTTTCAGAAGTTCGAACGGGACGAAGATCTCGGCGGACCATCCCTGGATCGCTGCGCCCGGCGTCTGCTCTCCCCCTTCGATCGCGACCGCCTTACGGACCTTGCGGTTTCCCCCGTAAAGCCAGGGGAGCCAGCCCATCGTCTTGCCGTCGATGTTCGTCACCATGATCGGAAGCTCGAAGCCGAGAGGAGAGATCTCGTACTCGAAGTAGATCGGAGCGTCAGGATCGGGCTTCACGAACAGTTCGAAGACATCTTCCGTCCAGAGCGTCCCGTTGTCCGCCTGCATCGTCGCCGTGAGCTTCGAGTCGCTCCCCTGCATGAGGGTGTAGAGTCCGGTCTCTGACCAGAGAAGCTTGAAGCGGGCGGTCTTCTGGTGCTTCGCGCCGCCGCAGCCGACAAGGTCCTGCCACTCCGCCTGCTCCCACGCTTTGGCGTCGCCGCGGCCGGTCACTTCAAAATCCTTCGTCGACTTGATCCGGTAGCTTCGCTTCTCGACCTCCCGGACCGCGGCGAGCGGCTTCTCGGAGCCGTTGTAGGGGAACAGGATCCGCTCGGCATTCCTGCTGTAGATCTTCTCGAGAATCTCCTGGGGGAGATGGATTCCGTAGATCATCCAGAAGCCCTGGAGGTGATGGCTCTCGGCACAGTCGAAGTACTCGTCGTCGGTTTCGAGGAAGCGGTAATAGATGCGGAACGCCTCCCGCCGCGGCGTCGTGTCGGTGCCGAACAGGATGCGGTCCTGGTACTTCTCGAAGAATCTCCGCGTCGTGTAGGGCTGTCGGCCGAGCTCCGAGATCCGGGCGTCGAGGTCGACGTGGAGGTTCGGGTACTCGTCGAGCCATTTCCCGACGGTCGCGAGGTCTTCGGCGTTGTTGCCGAAGTGGGCGCCGATGAACGTCGTTTTCGGATGCCGGGCCACAACGCTCGTAAACTGCCTGAGGAGCTCCTCCCTTTTCGGATACCTCTCCCCGAAGAAGAGCCAGTCGGGGTGCTGGTTAAGCTCGTGCCAGCGCTCGTTGTACTTGTCGAGCGGCGTAAAGAAGGCGGCCGGATCGGCTGTGTGGATCATGACCGGCCGGCGGTGCTTGCCGCACAGCTCGAAGATCGGCGCGAGCCGCGGGTCGTCGACCGGCACCAGCTTTCCTTCGCCGTCGCGGATCCCGAGCCCGAGCGACTTGTGAAACTTGAGCCCCTTGGCCCCCGCTCGAAAGCTCTCCTCGAGGCGAGCGGTCTCGCGGTCGGTCCATCCCTCGTCGCCGATCCCCTTGAAGTCGATCAGGGCGAACGTGAGGAACCGCTCCGGATGGGCCTCGTCGAGCGCCGCGAGTGTCTCCTTGAGACGGTCGCCCCATCCGCCGTCGAGGTTGACGACGGTCCGGACCCCCGCCTCGTTCATCTCGGTGAGGTATCGGCGGACGCGCTCGGCGGTCAGCGTCCTGGCCCCGCCGCCGAGGTGGTTGTGGACATCGATGACGGGGAAAGACGGGCGGTCGACCGTCGTCGTCTTCGTGACCATCATCGACCGGGGAGCCCACTCCTTGAGCT
>JAEYWB010000611.1 GCA_023429275.1 Planctomycetota bacterium | reverse complement strand
ACCTCTTGCATGCCCCTGCGAAAGGGCCGTGGGTGCACCAGATGCATCGCTTCACCTCAGGCGGAACGACCGAGGTTCGACTCCGTCGCGGCCAGACCCTCTCCGGGGTGGTGCTCGACGACACCGGGGCGCCGCTGCCGGGAGTGACTGTCCTGGCGAATCTCGTCGACGTCACACCGGGCTCGGCGATGTCCACGGTCTTTGAGCCGGAGGACACGACCGATGCCGAGGGCCGGTTTCGCTTCTCAAACCTCCCGGATCTTCCGGTGCGGCTCAATCCCGTGGGAATGACCCTCCCCCCCTCCAAGAGTGAAACTCCGATCCGGCCGGGGGGGGCGGACGTCACGATTCAGGGAACGCCTGCGAAATGGCTCCTGGATGCGGCCGAACGAGCTCGCGGCAAGAAGTAGGCGAGACGGCCGCGATATCGATTCATGGCGGCGTGCCGCCCGTCTACCGCAGGTCAATGCACCGCAGGCTCTCTTCATCCCGGGCGAAGAGCATTCCGCGGGCCAAGGCCGGCAGTGCGCGGGCTGTCGTCTTGAACAGGTGCATGCGGCCGAGTTCGACGTACCTCTCCGGGTTCACCTCAGCCAGCACAAGATCACCGTCCGTCTTCAGGATCAGAAGCTTGTCGTCGGCATGAATCAAGGTGCCGTAGCCGAAGCTTTGCTCCGTCCAGCGGGTCTTTCTCGCGATGGGGTCAAAGCACTTCAGGTCCGCCGGCGGAACGTCGTCGCGGCCGTTGATGCCGTAGAGAAGACCTCCCGCGTGGATCGGCGTGTCGTACTGGCTCGAAAAGATCTCGTCACCGGAATAGACCGGATCGCATCCGAGGATATTGAGCCGCCCCAGCGTCGCTCCGACGCCGTAGCTCGCCGTCAGGAAGAGCTCCCCCCCGGGCAGGACCAGCGGGGTCGCTCCGTTGACCGTCGGTCCCCGGGAGCCGAACGGAAACTGGAACCAGATTGCGCCGTTCTCGGGGTCGAGGCCGACGCACTTGAGTCTTGTGACGACGATGACGCGAGGAACTTTCTCAACGGTCGTCGCGACCGGGGCGGAGTAGCTCCCCTGCTCCGCCGTCTGCTGCCACTTCGTCTTCCAGGTCTCGAGATCGAAGCCGACGACTCCCGCATTCGCCCGGGCGCCGCCGACATTGACGACCACAGTCGAGCCGATGACGAGCGGACTGCTCCCCGCGCCGAAATACCCCTCCTGGGCCTGAAAGTCCTTGTGGGTCTCTCGACTCCAGAGAGGGGTGCCGGCCTTGAGATCGAAGCAGGAAAGGACCCCCTGCGCGCCGTATGTGATGACGCGGTCACCCTGAATCGTCGGTGTACAGAGCGGCCCGTCCCCTCCGCCCACCTGGGGATGAAACGTCGTCGGGTACTTCTGCAGCCAGACGGTCCTGCTCGTGCGGGCCTCGAGGCACTCGACGACCTCGTCGCCGCCGACGCGGTGAAACAAGATCAACCGGTCCCCCTGGAGGACCGGTCCGGCATATCCGGAACCGACGCGCCGTTCCCAGACGACCTTGGGCGCCCCCCGCCAGACGTTCGCCAGTTTTTCGTCCGGAGCGGCAATTCCGTTGCGGTTGGGGCCAAGGATCTGCGGCCAGTCACCGGCATCGGCCACGGCACAGGCAAGCCACGCCAGGGCGGCCAGGATCCAATGCACGAATCGTCCCATTTCCGAGTCCATTCCAGGGTGTCAAGATTGAGGCCAGCAGCCCCGCCGTGAGCTTACCGGGGACGGCCTTTCTCCCATAGTACCGTGCCGTCGAACGAACGTCCCAGTGAGAGCAAAGCCTCCTTTCGCATTCGGCCCATCAGCCGACACGCAATCATCTAGGCTCGGCGACGCTCGCCCGGGGAGATGGGGGGCAGCATCCGTATCACGTTCACTGCGGGGCGACGTCAGAAGTGGTTCCTCGTCGAACGTCGCCCCGGTCACGGCGGCGTGGCGCCGAAGGGCGATGGCGCAAAAAACGGACCGCCTTTCAGCGGTCCGTTCGTGGGTCATGGCTTCGACGTCGTCCAGCGCTACTTGAGCGGCAGCGTGTAGCTGTCGATCACGGCCCCGTTTTCGTCGGGGATGGCATAGCTGAACTGCGGCCGGAAGTACTTCCGGATCGTCTCGAACTCGGGGAGGGTCTTGAAGTCGATCTTCCCTTCGGCCACGGCGTCGAAGTCCCCCTTGCGGGCGCTCTCGTAGAACACCTCCAGCGTCTTGTCGAGACGGCTGAACGTGAAGAACGACACATCATCCGGGACTCCCTTGGTCAGCGCCTTGAAGTCGACACTGTCGGAGAGGGGCTTGTCGGCAGTCTTCGAACGGAGGACCGACTCGATCGCCGGCGAGTTCGTGCTGAACAGGAACTGACCGTTCGCAACCGCCAGGCTCGGAGCGATCTGACCGTTGCCGGGGACGTCGTAAATCGGGGTCCCTTCGAACTCCCGCTTCTCGATCTGCGGGGCCAACGCCGTCAGGCGGTCGACGAGCTCCTTGATCTTCGACTCATCCTTGAGCTCCAGCATGATCACCTGCTTCTCCTGCGGAGTGCCGGAGTCGGAGAGTTCAACGCCGTTGGAGATGATCGTGACGTCGCCGCTGAGCTGATCGATGACGTCCTTCTTGATGTGAACATTCGGCGGCTGCTTCGACACCTTGTCGATCGTCGCGGCGAAGTTGCCGGGCCGTCCCATGATCGCGTCCCCCACGGCCGTGATGCCGCTCCAGGCACCGGCGGAATCCCAGTGGAACGTGCTGAACTGCGAGACTTCCTCGCCGACCCAGTTCGGGACGGAGATCTTCTTCGCCGGGAACTGGAAGACCTTCATGATCCCCTTGGCGGGCTGATCGGCATAGATCACCGTCCGGCCCCAGGAATCGTAATCCCCCTGGGCGATCTCGGCCGAGCCGCCGATCCCCTTGAGCTGGCCGAGCCCGAGCGACTGCAGGTAGGTATTGAAAATCACCCCCTGAAGGGCGAGCTGCTCGTTCGACGCCAGGACCCCGCGGACGAGGTCGATCGGGCTGATGAAGTAGGACATCGACGACGCGGTCGAGCTCTCGAGCCGGGACTTCGCCTGGATGTAGCTGTAGATCTCGTCTTCAGCGAGGCAGTCCGAATCCTTGCCGTCCCAGCGGCCGAGGACCCCTTCCAGGATGGACGTACTCGTCCCGAACAGCACACAGCCGTCCTTGGTGCAGTAAGCGAGCTTATAAGGGACTTCGTCGTCGTTGCCGTCCTTGAATGAGAAGACGGTGATCTCCGTCCCGCCGACGGTGTCCGTCGACTTGATCGCCTCTTCCTCTTCAAGGGCCTTGTCGAGGGCGTCGAGCGCCTTGTCGAGCGCGGCCTGCTTGTCGCCATATTCCAGCAGCAGAACGCCGCCGATCGGTCCGCCATCCTCTTGGAGAACCGCCAGGGCGATTTCACCCTGCGGGAGGCTGAGGAGTTCCTTCACCGGGAACTTGGAATCGGCGCTGTCGCTCAAGGCCTCTTCCCACTTCGTTTCGATCTCCTTGCGGAACTCCGCCAGTTCGGAGGAATCCCAAAGCCGGCCGAGAGCGGACTTCTTCCAGTCCGCCCCGGTCTTCGGGCCGTCGGTGATCTGGAGGAAGACGGACGCGCCGCCGGGGGCGAGCCGGTCCGCCGGCGCGCGGTCGGCGGCCGAGAGAAGCCCGGTCGCGAAAAACGCCACCGCTACGCACGCGGCTCGCAAGGCCCCTGTGCCACGCAACAACATCGACATACCCGACATCCTTTTCAAACAGCGTCCGAGGAGAGTGACCACGTGAGGTGCTTGGTCCGTCTCGGGGGAAGAAAGACAAAGCCGGGCAGGATCATATGGCAGAACCGGGAGCCTGTCAGCCGAAATACAAGTTCCAGCCGGTCCCTGAAGGACTCCGGCAGGAAATCCGCCGCAGGCTGTCGGATTTCCCGCCTCAGGCGAGCATCTCCGTCAGCGGTTCACCATCGGCGATCGGGAAGGGCCGCCCCGTCATGTCGTGGACCTCGGTCGCCGGATCGATCCCCATCAGGTGGTACATCGTGGCGGCGAGCTCGCCGAGGCGGATCGGCCGGTTCTCGGGGTAGGAACCGTTGCGGTCCGAGGCTCCGCAGACCGCTCCCCGCTTCACGCCTCCCCCAGCGAGCAGGGCCGTGTAACAGGTCGGCCAGTGGTCCCGGCTCGCGTTGGCGTTGATCTTCGGCGTCCGACCGAACTCCCCCATCCAGACGACGAGCGTTTCGTCGAGAAGGCCCCGCTCCTCGAGATCTCCCAGGAGAGCCGGGAGCGCCTGGTCGGTGAGCGGAAGCTGCCACGACTTCAGGATGGGGTACATCCGCGTGTTGTCGAAGCCGTGGGTGTCCCAGCCTCCCTCGGCCCGTCGTCCCCCGATCGTCCGGGAGAAGTAGACGTTGACGAACTTGACCCCCGACTCGACAAGCCGCCTGGCGAGCAGGCAGCTCTGGCCGTAAGTGTTGCGGCCGTAGCGGTCGCGGACGGCGTCCGGCTCGCGCGACAGGTCGAACGCCTCCCGCACGCTCGGAGCGAGAAGCATCTGGTAGGCCCGGTCATACATCTGATCGACGCCGGCGACCGTCTCCGATTCGAGCCGTGCCATCTGCGTGTCGAGCAGTTCGAGCATGTCGCGACGATGGGCGAGCCGCTCGCTGGAAACGTCGTCGGGGAGGCTCAGCTCGGGGACGCCGAAATTCGATTCGTTCGGGTCCGCCTTGATCAGGAGCGGGTTGTGCCGCTTGCCGAGGAAGCTCGCGTGCTGTGCCGGCGTAATCGATCCGTCCGAAATCGTGTAGGGATGCGCGACGAATGTCGGCAGTCCTTGCGGATTCGGGCGAAGCTCGTCGACGACGGAGCCATAGGCGGGGAACAGGTCGAGCGTATCCTTGAGCCGCTGATCGTTGAATGGCGGTCGGCGGCCCGACAGGGCGTAGTAACCGGCGGAGTTGTGGTGCGTCATGTCGTGCTGCAGGCCGTGCAGCAGCGTGACCTTGTCCATCATCCGGGCCATCTGCGGCAGGTGCTCGCAGACGGGCAAACCCGGGACGCTGGTGGCGATCGGCTTGAACTCGCCGCGGATCTTGTCGGGAGCGTTCGGCTTCAGATCGAATGTATCGATATGGCTCGGTCCACCCCATTGGAACAGGAAGATGACCGACTTGGCCCGCACGGGCAGACGCGACGTCGCGCGCTGCCCGGCCTGAAGGAGCTTGGGAACCGTGAGTCCCAGCATCCCGAGTCCCCCCGCCTGGATTGCCTTCCTCCGGGGAAGAACTATCGGTCGGTGAGGCAGCATGAGACACGCACGGGGCAGGAGGCGGAACCGAGGCTCGGCGACCGCCACCCCGAGGGCCGCGGCACGGGTTTATCATGCCCGATCACGCGGACGAGGGCCAGCCAGTTCCGGCCGATCGGGAGTCTGCGAAGCGATCCTGCCGGTCAGCCCTGTGAATGCGAGAGGATCAGGGAGCCTGGCCGCTCGCCGACAGCCCGTCGAGAACGAGCTCGCGCCGCGACGGAACGAAGACGATCACGCGAGCCTGGACGTCGCGCGTCGGCTGGCCCGGGAGGTCCTGAAAGTGGATGTCCGCCTTGTCCGTCCCCCGGCCGCGGAGGATGAACTGCCCCTTCGCCTGGTCGTAGAGGACCTCGTTGCCGCTGGCCGTGAACTTCCGCCCTTCGAGCGACGCATCCTCGCCGTCGCCACCGCGGGCGCGAAGCTGGACCGTCGACTCCCCGTCGGGGCCCTTCACCAGGATTACGTCGAGCTCTCGGCATCCCAGCCAGGCGGCGTTCTCGCCGTTGTCCTTGCCGCTGCCGTGTGAGAGATCGTTCCGGTCGAAGACCTGAAGCGCCTTGGCCACCGGTGCGTAGAGGATCTGCACATTCCGAAGGAGCGTCGCATCCTGACGCTGGATGTTTCCCGTCACCTTCCCCTTGAAGAGGATC
>JAEYWB010000588.1 GCA_023429275.1 Planctomycetota bacterium | reverse complement strand
TCGCTGGCCCGCTCCGACTCGGGCCAGCGGCGGAGGAGGGTTCCCGCGGCCCGCTCGAGCGCCTCCCGCTCGAACTGGCGGTCATCCCGCGGCGTGCGGCGGTAGAGGACATCGAGGGCGACAACCGCGACATAGGCCGATTCCTTCGCGGCATCGGCATAGGGTCCGCTGTGGAATTTCTGAACCTGGTAGTCCGCCACCGTCGCCGCCTCCAGGTACTTTTCCTGGAGGAAGTAGGCATAGGCCAGCCGCGTCTGCGCGGCACCGACCTGCTTCGGATCGGCCGTGTTGTCGGCCAGAAGCAGCCCCTGGTCGTAGACGGCGATGAGCTTTTCGGCCTGGTCGAACAGCGCCTGCCGCTTCGCCGCGATCTTCGTCGGATCGCCATCGGCAACCGCCGCGGCATAGGCCTCGCGAATGCCCACGAGGTCCGCCTGCATGCCGTCCGCCTCGGTCATCGCTTCGACGAAGCTGCGGATCGGTCCCGCCGTGCGGTTCCGCAGGCCGGAGACTTCTCTCTGCAGCAGGATCCCCTTGCTGCGGAACTCGGGCGTGCTGCGAACGAGCGTCGCCGCGATCTCCTGGGCGCGGCCGAGCAGCTGCGCCTTGCGGGTGGGGGTGATGTCGTCCGCCTTGGCGAGTTCCTTCAAGGCGATGGCCAGCTCATAGGCGATCCCGAAGCCGGAGCTGGTTCGAGCCCGCTCCTTGTGCTTCAGCATCCAGTCGGTCCCCATCTCCTCGACGATGGTGTATTCCTTGCGGGTGGGGTGGTTCAGGGCCGAGAGCCGGAAGAAGAGGACCCTGTCCTTGAACAGGTCGATCGCCGGATCGCCGTCCGCCAGCCGGTCGAGCAGCTCGTCATAGATCCCGAGCGCCGGGCGGAGGTCATCGAGCTCTTCGAGGCACTTCGCCTGCATCAGCCGGCCGTAGCGCCCGATCAGCTGCTGCTGATATCGCTCGTAGTGCTTCTCGAACTCTTCGGCGGCGTCCTTGATCCGGTTCTTGAAGAGCTGCGACTGTGTTTCGAGATCGGGGTCGCGGTAGCTCTGCGCGGTCGCGTAAGCACACATCGCGCTTTCGTAACTCGAGTTCAGCAAGCGGGCTTCGACCTTGGGGCGGGTGATCTTCTGCTCCGGAGTCAGGTTCATTTCGCTGACCGGGTATTTGTCGAGCTCGGCCTTGAGCTGCTTCTGGGCGGTGGCAAACGCCTCTTTCGCCTTGTCGGCGTAGGCACGCCCCTTCGCCTGCAGGTCCGACCGCGAGAGGGAATTGGCCGGGTCGAGAGCGGCGAAGATTTCGACCCACGCCTTCTGGAGGATCAGGGAGGCCTTCTGAAAGTTCGCCTCTCCCGCGAGAGAATGGCCCGGGTGCTCGCGGGTGAACTTTTCGAACGCGGCCTCCGCTTCATTCAGGAGCCGCCGCTGCAGTTCGTCCGAGGTGACCCGCCGCGAGTGAGCGAGAAGAGTCAGTCCCCGTTCGAACGAGAGAACTTCGCGCAGCGGCGGGGGGAGGTCGGGCCGCTTCTCCATCATGTCGAGATAGTCTGCGGCCGCCTCGAAATGCTCTTCCATCCCCGCGTTTCGGAGGGCGGCGAGGAATTCGAGATACGGCTCCTCGGCCCGGACCGGGCGCGGACCCGCGAGCAGGCAGAAGGTCAGAGCGACGAAGAGCACCAGTCGGAACATGAAGGCTGATCTCACCCTGCGAAGTCGGCAAAAGGGCACCGGCTTCATCAATCCTTGGAAAGGGAGCCGGCTCCGGCAAGATGGCGTGCCGCAGGAGCGTCCCCGCAAAGTTTCCTGATCGGAAGGTAACCTCTGCGGAAACGCTTCCACAATCGTCTTTTGCCCTGTTTGTCCGTGGACGTCCATTCGTGGAATGGTGGTCATCGGAAACTCAAAGCATTTAGCTGTCAGCGGTCAGCATTCAGCGGTCAACATCTTGCTGAAAGCTGATGGCTGACAGCTGACGGCTGAAAGCTGACTGGAGACTCGCCTCTCCTGGCGAGATGCGGCTACACTCTTTTTATGGTGGCGGCCTTCGAATCCGACGCGGTGCAGGACGACGATCAACTCATGATCCGCGTCCAGAGCGGGGACAATACGGCCTTCGACGAGATCGTCAGCCGGCATCAATCCTCGCTCGTCGGTTTCTTCTACCGCAATACGCGCGACTGGCAGCTGTCTGAAGATCTGACCCAGGACACCCTGGTCAAGGTCTACAATCAGGCGTGGGACTATCTCCCGCTCGGACGGTTTCGCGGCTGGATGTTCCGGATCGCCCGGAATCTTCTGATCGACGACGTCCGCCGCCGTTCGCACGACGCATTGATCCGCGCCTGCCAGCGGCGGCCGAGCGAGGAAGAGGACGAACTGGCACGGCTTTCCTCGGAGATCCTCTCGCCCGAGACCCAGGCCGATCACCGCGAACTCTCGCGGATCGTCGACGACGCGCTCGGCGAGATTCCCGACGAGCAGAAGCAGACGTTCATCCTGCACCACTTTGCCGAGCTGAGCCTTCCGGAAATCTCGGAGATCATGGAAGTTCCGCTGCCGACCAGCAAAAGCCGCCTGCGGCTCGCGCGGGAAAAGCTCAGCGAAAAGCTTCGGGCCGCGGGGCTCGCGCCGATCGGCGAGTTTTCGGCCGAGACGCTGGGGAGCCAGGCATGAGGATTTCCCGATCCGTTGTTCCTCTCCGTCTCTTCAACGCCGCATTGCCTCGAACTCCGGCCCCGCCCCAAATTCCGCAGGTCCGATCGACCGTGGCGTCCGTTCGGACATTATCACGACGAGACGGTGCCGGTCGGACGGCCCCCTGATCCTGAACAGTCGATATTTCTGGTGTTCCCCATGCCTCATTTCAGCCGTTTGACCGACATCGTCACCTGCAACCTCAGCGCGATCCTGGCGGAGTCGGCGGACCCGAAACGGACGCTGGAAGAGATCATCCGGGAGATGCGCGAGGGGGTCGCGGGAGCCCAGCGGAGCGCCCGGACCGCCTCGAACAACCTTCTTCGAATCGAAGGGGAGATCTCCGAGCAGTCGCAGCAAGCGATTCGATGGCTTGAACGGGCCAAGGAGGCGCTGGCCAACGAGGATGAAGACCATGCGAGGCAGGCGCTCCTCCGAAAGCGGGAACACGAGAGTCTCCTGGCGGGGCTCGAGCAACAACTCTCGGCGGCCCGTTCGACCCGGGACCACCTGACCACCACCACCCATGCCCTCGAAGCCCGGCTGGCGGATGCTTTGCGCCGCAAGGCCGATCTGGAGGGGGTCGAGCAGCCGGTCGTCGTCCGGACCGGCGCGACGTCCGTCGGGGCCGAGGTCGATGCCGAACTCGAAGCCCTTCGCCGCGAGGTGGCCGGAGGGTGACTTCGGGCCGTTCTGACGGTGAAATGGCGGACCGGGATCGGCCGGAAGGGGGCGCAGCGGAGAATGAGGCCTCGCAGGTGAGACGCCAGGATGCGGCCGAGACGCATCCCTCCTTCTGCCCACTGTCGCGAACAGAACTTCGAATCAGCGGTATCACGCGATGCATCATCATTCGTACGATGCAGGCTGGGCTCTTTCCTCGATCGACAACCAAAGGCCACCCTGGGCATGGAGCCTCTTCCTGATTCACCGATCGACACCGAACTGGTCAATCAGGCGGTCGCGGGCGACCAGAATGCTCTCGCGGCCCTGTTTACGTCCTGCCGGCCGCGGCTCTCCCGAATCGCCATGTTCCGCCTCGACCCCCGGCTCGCTGGCCGCATCGACGTCGAGGACATCCTTCAGGAAACCTTTCTCGCCGCTCAACAGCGGCTGCGGCACATCCTCCGGGATGCTCCGGACAGCATCTTCCTCTGGTTGCGGATGCTCCTGGGGCAGACGTTGATCGATCTCCATCGCCGGCACCTCGGAACCCAGGCCCGCAGCGCGGCGCGTGAGCGGTCGCTCGATGCCGGATGGGACTCGCAGTCGACCTCCATGTCGATCCGCTTCGAGCTTCTCGGCAGCATCACCTCCCCGAGCGAGGCGGTCTCCCGGCAGGAGGCGGCCGAGCATCTCGATGTCGCCCTGCAGTCGCTCGGGGAGATGGACCGGGAGATTCTCGCTCTCAGGCATTTCGAGGAGCTGTCAAACCGCGAGGCGGCCCGGCTGCTGGAGATCTCCGAGCCCGCCGCGAGCCTGCGGTACACCCGGGCGCTCGTCCGCCTCAAGCAGGTCATGGAGGCCTTTCCCGGCGGGGGGAAAGACTTCTTCGGGGATGCATCGAGAAGCTGATTGCTTTTCTCTGGAGCACGCACCGTCCAGGCCATCTGCTGCACGGATCGTCCCGCAGACGCCGCCCACAAGCTCGATTCCCGAAAACCTTCAAGACCCCGAGACTGGGGCCGGAGGGGGAGGGAACAACCGATATACTTGGAGAGGGAGCGACCAGGCTCCCGCTTCCCCTGGAGAGACCTTCGGTTGTCCATCCCGCCTGACAGCACGCCGACGAGCGAAACCGACTTTCGCATTGCCGGGCTGCCGGTGCCGGGGAAGGCCTCTGGAGAACAACCGGAGGACCTCGATCAGATCCTCGCCGCCTTCACACTCCAGGTTCGTCGCGGCGCTGCCCCCTCCGTCGAGGAGATCGCCCGGCGGCACCCGCAGTTTGCCGACGAGCTCCGGGAGCTCCTCCCGGTCATCGCCTCGATGGAGCAGTGGAAGCGGTGGCGGGAGATTCCCGGGCCCAATGGGGATGTCGACCTCGACCGGATCACGGAACTCGGGGACTGCGAGATCCTGAACGAAATCGGTCGCGGGGGAATGGGAGTCGTCTTCGAAGCCCGCGAGCGGCAGATGGGCCGGCGGGTTGCGGTCAAGGTGCTTCTCAAGAAGGCCCTGCAGGGAGCGGACTGGCGCGAGCGGTTCCAGCGCGAGGCGCGGATCGTCGCCCAGCTCCAGCACGCCAATATCGTCCCGGTCTATCGTTACGGCGAGGAGCGGGGCTATTGCTATTACGTGATGCCGCTGGTCGACGGGGTCAGCCTCAGCCAGGTGATCGCCACGCTGAAGA
>JAEYWB010000582.1 GCA_023429275.1 Planctomycetota bacterium | reverse complement strand
GAAACGACGTCGGCGAGGCGACTGTCCATCTCTTCGAAGCTGATGCCGCTGAGGGCGGTGCCGAAGTGAACAACGGTCCCGAGGAACCCGAGCATCGGCGTGATAGCGATCGCGAACCGCACCACCGCGTACCGGGCGTGCGATTCATCCTCCGCCTTCTCCGAGAGGTACTTGATCTGGTCGCGATAGTCCTGTCCCACACCATGTTCGACGGCGTAACCCAGCACCTTCTGAATCCGCCGGCCCATCCGCGATTCTGCCTGCCAGGGAGGGAGGGCGGCGATCTCGGCGAGCGCGGTCCGGGCATTCTCGACCGGCTCCTGGCCGGTTCGCTCCGGAAGCCACGAGTGCCGCAGCGCGACGAATTCCCGCGGGAACGACAGGCACTTGAGCAGGACGTCGCCGAGGCTCCACAGGAAGAGGAACGTGATCGCGTAGTCGACCGGGTTCTTCGTCGTGTACCGATGCAGGATCGACCCGTGCATGGCGGGCTGGAACATGACGACGTAGTAGACCGCGGTCGAAACGATCCCCAGGATCAGCGAGGTGTCGATCGAGCGGGGGAGCAGCGACTTTTCAGACTTGGCCATCATGCACCTGCTGGAGACTCTCCCCGCCATCCGGCGGGGAGCCGGGAGAGGTATCCCCGACGGTCGGCAGGAGAGCAACAGGAGGGAGCGGCTCCGTCCCTGAGACGATCCGGGACCGGCAGAAAGTGCCAGGAAGGTGCCCGAAGATGACGACCCGGCAAGCCAGGTCGTGAACCTGACCAGCCGGACGTCCGGCCAGAGAGGTCCCCCGTCCGCCCAACGGGCCAGTGATTCGCCTCCTGAAGGTGGCGGGGCACCCCTCTTGACCCGGCCCAATCTGTCGCACGACACTCCCGCCCCCCCGAACATCCGGTCAACCGGCAGCAGAAGAGAGACGGATCGTGAGTACCGACAAACCTTTGTGGCTTGTGACCGGCGGAACCGGTCTCGTCGGAAGCCATGTCTGCGAGCGGGCGGTGTCGGAAGGCCGCCAGGTCCGCGCTCTGGTGCGGCCGGGAAGCGACCGCCGGTTCCTCGAATCGCTCGGCGTCGAAATCGTCACGGGGGATCTCAACCAGCCCGACACACTCCGCGCGGAGTCGGGCGCCCTCTTCCGTGGCGTGACACATCTCGTTCATTGCGCCGCCAAGGTTGGCGACTGGGGGCCAGTCGCTGACTACCAACGGGACAACGTCGGCGGACTCCAGAACCTCCTGGCCGCGATTCCGAAATCCCCCCGGCCGCTGCATGTCGTCCACATCAGCACGCTCGGCGTCTATCCCGCCCGCGATCATCACCAGACCGACGAGTCGACGCCGGTCAACGTCGGCGGGATTGACGGCTACACCCGCTCCAAGGTCGAGACCGAGCTTGCGCTGCTCGAGCACCTTCGCAGCTCGAAGACGACAGCCGTGCTCCTGCGGCCGGGGTTCATCTATGGCCCCCGAGACCGGACCGTTATCCCGCGGCTCGTCGATCGAATCCGCTCCGGGAAGTTCGCGTTCCTCGGCTCGGGCGAGGCGCTGATGAACAACACGTTCGTCGGGAACCTCATCGACGCTGTCTTCCTGGCGGCGGATCGGCCGGACCTCTCGGGCGAAGCGTTCAACATTACCGACGGCCGGTTCGTCTCGAAGCGGGAGTTCGTCGAAGCGGTCTGCCGGCACGCCGGCCTGCCGATGCCGACCCGCCATGTCCCGGCTGCGGTCGCGCGAGTGCTCGCCTCGGCGCTCGAGACCGTCTGGCGAGGCCTCGGACGCACCGCTCCTCCCCCCCTGTCGCGGGCCGCGGTCAAGTTCCTCGGGTTCAACCTCGACTACAGCATCGCCAAGGCCCGCAAGCTTCTCGCCTACGATCCCTCCGTCGACTTTCAGGACGGGATGGCTATCGCGCTCGCGGGAGGCACCGGGGCTCCGGTCCTTTCGACCTCCGAGACGGGAGCCGGGTCGCGAAGGGCCTCAGCGTAAGTCTTATTCCCCTGCCGGCGACCAGCCTCGCTGCGGCGTCCGGTGAATCGTCGGCGGCTCGGCCTGGATCTCCGCGATCCGGGTCTCCACGGCGCTGACGGATGCCGCGGAGTCATGGACGCCGATTCGAAGGGTACTGCGGTAGCTGGCCCCGGCCGCGAGAGAAATCACCCTCCCCTGGGCCCGTTCGAACGACTTGGGGTTCGGGAAGTTCGTCGCCGGTTCCAGTCCGGTCACGTAGCCTGCCGCCTCCGGCTGCGTGCACTTCCAGGCGACAAATCGCGGCAGTTCGGCCGGCTGGAATTCGACCGAGAATCCGCGATCCCCTTCGGCATTCCGCAGCAGGGCGATGCTCCGCCCCTGGGAATCCGCGATCGGTTCGAAGTAGTACGCCTGCTCGGCGTACCCCGGCGTCGGACCGAGGCACGTTTCGTAGGAGTCGATTCCTTCGGCCGCCCGCGGGTCGCGCGGGACGACCTGCCGATGCGGGAGCGTAATGCGGCCCCCTTCCGCCAGGAACGGCCGGCCGACGTTGATGTGGTAGAGCAGTTCGAGTTCGGTCGGCCCCGCACCGACGTTCGTGACGACGTCGACAATGTCGAAGGCGGTCCCGCCGAGCGTCAGCTCGACCCGCGATCGGAGCTGGAGCTGCGGACCGAACAGCGTCGTCTCCGACACCGTTCCTTCACACACGAGCCGGTCCCCTTCAATCCGGGCCTCGACGTCGTGGGCGGGGAGGTTCGCGATCCGGCCGTGGAGTGTGACTGCCGACTCGATCGGACTCGGATTGCCCGAGTCGGTCTCGGGGGGCCCGTTGAACGCGAGGCCGCAGCGGCAGACGAGCTCGTTGAACCCGTCGAGCCAGCCGAGTCCGTTTCGGGCGTGCAGATTGACGAGGCTCGGATGCACGAGCTGCCGGACGGGGGACTTCCACTCGACAGGAATGCCGCCGCGCTCGGCCCGCCAGATCCCCATGCCGCGCGTCGGGCAGATCCAGACCTTGAGCTGCCCGGAATCCAGCTCGACGAGGTCGATCCCCGCGCCCGGGCCGTTCTTGAGCCGTGTGGCAGTGATCCCTCCCGTGCCTGTCGGAGCGGGGAGGTAGAAGCGGGTCTCGGCGTCGGCGCCGTCGAGGCGGGAACTGGTCATGGGGCTGTCCATCGGATGCGCCGAGACGTCCGGCTTCCGGAGTTCACGGCAGGCAGATCGTGATGGCGAAGCCGCCCCCTCGCAATGGAGCGGAGCTGCGAAAGAAGGGTCCGCAGGTGGGAGCCGGGGGGTCAGTCGTTCCGGCTGGCGGCGGTCTCATTCTCCCGCCGCGAAGGGGACGCTCCGTCGGGCTCGAGGGCTCTGGAGAGGAACGCCATGGCGGTCTCCTCGTCCTTGGGGAGCGAGACGACCGGACCGGTCCGCCGCGACGAGAATCGCGACCAGATCACCATGCCCGCCACCGCGAGGCCGCCCGCCACTCCCAGCCAGACGAACAACGGGTCGTTCGAGACAGAGGGGGACTTCATCACCTTCTTCGGCTGGGCCACGATGCGGCCGATCAGGACGGGCGATGAGCGTTCTTTTCCGACGCCGGGCGTATACCTCATCCACTTAAAGAAGTAGCCCGAGAAGACCCCGTCCTCAGCCACGTCCTCTCCGACCGCGAGCCCCGGTGGAAGCTCCGGGACGATCACTGCAAACGGCAGGGAGTGGGAGTGGTCGGCCCAACCCCAGATCTCGTAACCGGTCTTCACGCCGGCCGAGTTCTCTCCCTTCGCCTCGAACCTGCTGATGCGGCGGATGTGGAGCGGCATCCGGACCAGCTTGCCGCGGTAGTCCCCTGGTGTTGTCCAGAGGTCATTCATCGTCACGTTTTTCGCCGCTCGTTCCTCGAGCTGAAAGGAAGACTGCGCGAGGGTCCACCGCATCAGGTTCCAGTAGGCCGGCATCTCCGACTCCTGGATCGCGGTCTTGTCGGTGACGGCGGAGAGGCTGTCCTTGATCGCCTTCTCGTCCCACTGCTCTTTGTCAGTCGGGCCCTCTTTGATTGTCTCCCAGGATCGAGCCGGCTTGTCGGCCGGCTTATCGGGAGCCGCGGGGTTGTCCGTGCCGGCGGGTTTGTCCGAAGCGGCCGGATCGCCGGCGGCGGGTTTGGCGGGATTCTCGCCCTCGGAGGCCGCGCCGGCTGCGGGAGGAGGAGACTCGACGGCCGCCGGCTGCTGAGCCTGTGCGGTCCGTGCCAGCCACGCCCAGTTGGCCGCCTGGCGGGACTGCGTGTAGATCATCCCCAGGACGAACAGGAACAGGATCATTCGCCAGAGCTTCGGCCCGCCGTTGTGCGGAAGGGGACTGCGACCCCAGAAGTGCTTACGTCGAGCCATGACCGGATCCCGGGCGGAAGAGACGACAAGATTCTACCAGACCCGGGGTCTGAAGTCCGCATTCCTCGCGACGAATGGCGTGACGGGCCCCAGGAAGGGTCATGGATGCGTTGACATGCCCTGGCATCGGCAATGCTCCATAGAGCGACCTTTCAGGTCGCTCCGCTCGGCGCACACTCCCGTAAGCACCGGTCGATGGGCCACCGCAGGCGACGCGGAGGCAAAGAGCTCTGAAGTAATGTCCGTCGGGCGTTTCCTGCTCCGTCGCGGAGGGGACCCGGGAGAGAGGGCCATGGGGCCAGCGTCGAAAGGATCGCACCGAGGGTGCCTGAACGACCTGGAAGGTCGTTCTACGGAGCGGTGGGCGACGGTCCTTCATTGCCGCCCCTCCCAAAAAACAATCCCCCCGAGGTCAGTCGGGGGGACGCTTGAGTTTTCACGCGGAGCAGTCGGCTTACTTGGCCTTCGCGACCTTGAAGCCCTTTTCAAAGGCGGCGTCCGAGAAGACGAGGTCGCGCTGGGCGTCCCCTTCTGCCTTCGCGACCTTCCCCTTGCACATATTGCAGCAGAAGGTCACCGAGACTTCACCCACCTTGACGGCGGTGTCGGGATTGAGCTTCCCGCCCGAGAGGGGGCACTTCTCCTGGGTGGCCTGCTTCGTCTGGACGAGCTGCTGGTTGGCCTTGGCGGCGTACTTGGCGGTGTCGGCCTTGAAGGCACCCGGGCAGCCGGGGCAGCAGAAGTAGACCTTGGCCCCCTTGTAGTCGGCGCTGACGTCCTTGACGATGTCCTTGCCGGAGACCGGGCACTTGCCAGCGAGCTTCTCATCCGCCGCGCGGACGACCGTAATGACCAGCGTGAGGGCGCAGAGCGCTGCGAGAAGACGTTTCATTGGGAGGCTCCAGAGGAAGGACCCGTTTGGGCGGAAGAGAAAAGCAACCAGGCACTTTGGGTAGGTAAAAATTTATCAGTCTCGGGAAGCCGAGGCAATGCCGCTTCGGCGGCGGCCGATTTGCGACCTCTCGCTTTTGACTGGAGTTTGACGAATCACCGTCGCATGGACGTTTCCGAGGTCGTTACACTCGCTCGTGTTCCGGCTTGGTCCGTTCGAGCGGGACGATTTGTCGCGACGGATGACAGAAGGGGAGACTCGCAGAGGCGATGGAGCCCACCACACTGCCAACGCCGTCCTCTCCTCTGCCGACGCCTCGCGTGGTCATGGCGACTCCCAGTCCCCCTCCCCCATCGTCCGCACCGCCGATTCCCTCGGCGGATCGCATCGTCGATGCCCGGTCGCTGAACCTTCCGAACGCCATCACGCTCAGCCGGTTTCTGCTGTCGTTCGTGCTGTTCGGGCTGATCTGGACCGGACGCTACTGGCAGACCTCGGCCATCGTCTTCATCATCGCGGCGGCGACCGATTTCATCGACGGCTATCTCGCCCGGAAGTACGGGCAGGTGACGGTGCTCGGCCGGATCATGGATCCGTTCGTCGACAAGATCATCATCTGCGGGGCATTCATCTTCCTGCAGCAGTGGGACGACCATCTTCCGCAGGGCCTGGTGCCGAACGGCAGTGGCGTCAACGCCTGGGTGACACTCATCATCGTCGGCCGGGAGATGTTCATCACCAGCCTCCGTTCGATCCTCGAGCAGCGAGGCAAGGACTTCTCTGCGGCATGGATCGGCAAGATCAAGATGGGCGTGCAGTGCGTGGCGGTCCCGCTGTGTCTCTTTTCGCTGAGCGGGGAATTCCGCGGACTCTGGACCGAGTCGCTCGGCCTCGGCTGGAACCTCTTCCTGGGACTGCGGAACCTCCTGGTCCTCGCGACGGTCGGCGTGACCGTCTACAGCGGCGTCGACTACACAAGGCGGGCTTTCCGCCTGCTGGCGGAATGACTTCCGGTTTATCGAGTCGGACTGGTTCTTGGACCTGATTGAGGGAGAGGCCATGCGTCCGGTTCGGCGAAGTCCCGTCCGGGACGGAAGAATTCTCCCGAATCCGCTCGCACAGGCCCTCGGCTCTCAGCAATTCGCTCTTTCGTTCCTGGCGGGACTCGCCCGCCCTGAATGCCTCTCTCCCCCCGTTGCACGAGGGGCTATTTCCTTCCGTCCCTGAAGGGACTGGCCCGGTTCATTGAGACGGAGGCGTCAAGGCGAATCCGGCCCCCAGTCTCTGCGGGCTTCACGGCTTCAAGCGACTCTCCAGAACCATCATCGTGGCAGTCCCCATCGCCAGGAGTTCGCCGCCGGGCCGGTGGATCTCCCCCCGGCAGACGAGGGTCCGCTTGCCTCGATGCTCCACCAGCCCCTGCCCGGTCAGGACCTCCCCGGGAACGGCGGGGCGGACGAAGTGAATGTTGAGCTGGGCGGTAACGAGGTCGCTCTTCCCATCGACGACCGTGGCCCCCGCCAGGCCGCAGAGGGAGTCGAGAAGCGTCGCGGTCGCCCCGCCATGGAGGATCCCGCCGACGCGGCAGAGCTCGTCCCGCACTTCGAGCGTCAACGAGACTTTCCCCTCGTCCATGTCGCCGATCCGGGCTCCGAGCAGATCGAGGAATGTCCGGGGCGAACCGCTTTTCGTCGCTTGAACCAGCAGGTCGGCCAGGGAACCAGAGGGAACGGGCATCGACGGGAATCCCGGGGATTAAGGAATTGGGAAGTCGGCGAGTTTACCGAATGGCGGGAGCCGACGACGAGACGGGCAGAATCGACGGGAGAGAGCCCCGGCCGGCCGCACAAACCCCGAAGACAACCCGGTTTGCCTGTTCGGAGGCGATCGCCCGATCGGCAGGGCCTGACCTCCCGGTCATTTCAACAGCGGCTCACCCCCTGTCCCGCTCCGGTGGTCCAAATCGCTTGGAACGCCGTTCGCAAGCTGATCTATTCATCGGTTGCCCGAAAACTGCTATGACCCGAACGATGCGGAGCAAGGGGGTGGCGGCGGCCAGTGGCCAGCCGTCCCCTGCGAAATACTCCAGCTCGCCCGGGCGGCCGGTGGCCGTGAACAATGGATTGAACCAGTGCCGGCTTCGAGCCGGCAAAACGGGACAGTAAGCCCCGCCCAGCCGGGCGTCGTCCGCCCTGCGGACAGGAGTATCGGAAGAGATGGCTGCCTCCATTCGACTCGTCATCGCGCTGCACAACCATCAGCCGGTGGGGAACTTTGACGGCGTGATCGACGCCGCCTACCACGACAGCTACGGGCCGTTCCTCGACGTCCTCGAGGAGTTTCCCGAGATCCCGATCTCGCTCCATACCTCCGGCTGCCTGATGGAGTGGCTGGTCGCCCATCGGCCAGAATACGTCGAGCGGTTGCGGGGATTCGTCCAGCGCGGCCAGGTGGAGATCCTCGGCGGGCCGTTTTACGAGCCGATCCTCGCGAGCATCCCCCGTCGCGACCGCATCGGGCAGATTCAGCTCTACAGCCGGTTCCTCCAGCAGCTCTTCGGGGTCAAGGTCCGGGGAATGTGGGTTCCCGAGCGGGTCTGGGAGCCGAATTTCGCGGGAGACATCACCGAGGCGGGAATCGAGTTCACCCTCGTGGACGACTCCCACTTCAAGGCGGCCGGTCTGCATGAAGACAAGCTGCACGGCTACTACCTGACAGAAGACGAAGGCCGGCTGCTGAAGATCTTCCCGGATAGTGAAAAGCTGCGTTACACGATCCCGTTCGCGGAAGTCCACGAGACGATCGACTACCTCCGCGCTCTCGCCGAAAACTTCTCGAACGCCGTCGCCGTGTTCGGGGATGACGGCGAAAAGTTCGGCGTCTGGCCCGGTACGAAGGAACACGTCTTCGAGAAGGGCTGGCTCCGTGCCTTCTTCAAGGAGCTGCAGGCGAACCGCGACTGGCTCCGCGTCATCACGCTCGGTCAGGCGGTGGACGAAGTCTCGCCCCTCGGCCGGGTCTACCTGCCGAACGCCAGCTACCGCGAGATGACCGAGTGGGCGCTCGATACCGACCAGCAGACGATCTACCGGGAACTGTTCGAGCAGCAGGAAAAAGAAGTCAACTGGCTGCAGCTCCGGCAGTTCCTTCGCGCCGGCTTCTGGCGGAACTTCCTCGTGAAGTATCCCGAGAGCAACGAGATGTACTGCCGGATGCGGGAAGTGAGCGAGCGGATCGCCCGCGCCCAGCAGAGCCCCCGCGCCGCGCAGCGGCCTGACCTGCTCGCTCAGGCCCAGACCGAGCTCTATCGCGGTCAGTGCAACTGCCCGTACTGGCACGGAGCGTTCGGCGGCCTCTACCTGCCGCACCTGCGGAACGCGATCTACCGCCACCTCATCGCGGCGGACACCCTCCTCGACCAGTTCGACGGCCGCACGGGCCGCTGGGTCGAGGTTTCCGCCGAGGACTACAACCTCGACGCCCGCAAGGAGATCCGGCTGGCGAGCGACCGGCTCGTCGCTTACCTCTCGCCGGCCCGTGGCGGACACCTTTACGAGCTCGACCTGCGGGCGACGAACGTCAACCTTCTCGCGACCCTCAATCGCCGTCCCGAGCCGTATCACGCCAAGATCGCTGCGGCGGCCGAAAAGCAGAAGACGATCGCCGAGGGAGAGATCCTCGACCTCAACGACCAGGTGAAGTTCAAGCAGCCGGACCTCGACAAGAAGATCCAGTACGACACCTGGCCGCGCAAGAGCCTCGTCGACCACTTCCTGACGCCGGGGCTTTCGCTCGAGGACTTCCAGGCGGGACGGGGTGAGATCGGCAGCTTCGTGAGCGGCGTTTACGAGACGAAGCTCCGCCGCTCCGACGAACGGGTCGAGGCGGTGATGACCCGCGAGGGGTACGTCGGCGAGCATTTGATCCGCGTCACCAAGACAATCGGCCTCGACACGACCCTCGGCAGCCTGCTCGACATCGAGTACGAGCTCGATGGCCTCCCTGTCGGCGAGCGAATCCACTTCGCCTGCGAGTTCAACTTCGCCGCGATGGCGTCCGGCGCGGACGACCGGTACTTCTACGATGCGATGGGCCGCCAGCTCGGCCAACTCCAGACGGTCAACGACCTCGACGATGCCGACCGTCTCGGCCTGGTCGACGAGTGGCTCGGAGTCGACGCCGCGCTCGATCTCTCCCAGCGGGGCGGGATCTGGACCCTGCCGATCCAGACCGTCAGCCAGAGCGAAGGGGGCTTCGAGCTGGTCCACCAGAGCACCTGCGTCGTCCCCCACTGGGAATTCACGGTCGGAGACTCGGGCCGCTGGTCAACGAAGATCCGCCTGAGCCTCGACACGTCCGCCGCCCAGGCCCGCATGCTCGC
>JAEYWB010000639.1 GCA_023429275.1 Planctomycetota bacterium | reverse complement strand
CATGTCTATTTCTGACGCCCTCCGCCAAGCCGTCTCTCGCCGCTACTTCTGCCGCGAGGGATCGCACCTGCTCGGCACCGCGGCCCTCTGGTCGCTCATGGGGAACTCCGGTTCCGCTGCGGCGGCCAAGCCGGGATCGACCGGGCAACTGGGCGCGATGCCGCCGCATTTCCCGCCTAAGGCCAAGCACATCATCTACCTGCACATGGTCGGCGGACCGTCGCAGCTCGACCTGTACGACTACAAGCCGCAGATGCAGGAGTGGTACGACAAGGATCTCCCGGAGTCGGTCCGCAACGGCCAGCGGCTGACGACCATGACCTCCGGCCAGAAGCGGTTCCCGATTGCCCCCTCGAAGTACAAGTTCGAGCAGCGCGGCGAATGCGGCATGTGGATGACCGAGCTCCTGCCGTGGACCGCGAAGGTCGCCGACGACATGGTCTTCATCCGCAGCATGAACACCGAGGCGATCAATCACGAGCCGGCGATCAGCTACATCCAGACCGGCAACCAGGTGACCGGCCGCCCCTGCCTCGGCTCGTGGGCCTCCTACGGCCTTGGCTCGCTCAACGACGACCTGCCGACGTTTGTCGTCCTCGTCGCGAAACCGTCCAACCAGGAGCAGGTCCAGGCGATCTCGGCTCGGCTCTGGTCGTCAGGCTATCTCCCGGGCGAGCACGCGGGGGTCTCGTTCCGGACCGGCGGCGACCCGATCCTGTTCATCAACAATCCTCCCGGCGTTCCGAGCGAGGTTCGCCGAAAGACCCTCGATGGGCTCAAGGCGCTCAACGAGCTGAACTTCGAATCGCTCGGCGACCCGGAGACCCGGACCCGCATCCAGCAGTACGAACTCGCCTACCGGATGCAGTCGAGCGTGCCGGACCTCGTCGACCTCGCGAGCGAGCCCCCCTCGACGGAGGCCCTCTACGGACCCGACATCAAGAAGCCCGGCTCGTTCGCCCACACGGTCCTCCTCGCGCGGCGGATGGTCGAGCGGGGCGTCCGGTTCGTCCAGATCTATCACAACAACTGGGATCATCACGGCAACCTCGCCGGCCGGATGACTGACCAGTGCCGCGATGTCGACCAGCCCTGCTATGGACTGATCACCGACCTCAAGCAGCGGGGCCTTCTCGACGACACCCTCATCATCTGGGGGGGCGAGTTCGGCCGGACGATCTACAGCCAGGGGGGGCTGTCGAAAGAGAACTACGGCCGCGATCACCATCCACGGTGCTTCACGATGTGGATGGCCGGGGGCGGTACCAGGGGGGGGACGATCTACGGCGAGACGGACGACTTCTCGTACAACATCGTCAAGGACCCGGTCCACATCCGCGACCTGCACGCGACCGTGCTGAATTTGCTCGGCTTCAATCACGAGCAGTTTGCTTACAAGTACCAGGGGCTCGACCAGAAGCTGACGGGTGTCGAGCCGGCCCGCGTCATTCAGGAACTCCTGGCGTGACGAGAGAAGAACTTTCCATGGTGAGCTGGGACGGATTTCCCCTTGTTGCGATCGAGTGGCCTGGTGAAGGAGGGACGGACGCGCCGCAGGACGACGCTCCGGAAGCGATCGCTCAGGCGCTGCTCGTCGGCTGGGAGCTCGCGCAGCGCGCTCAAACCAGCCTGTCGGTCCTGGTGATCCGGGATCGGGAGACCTCCCCGGCGGACGAAGATGTCGACCAGGCGAGCGAGGCGGTCTGGCAGCGGGTCGACGGCTGGCTCGATCGACTGATCACCGATGTCTCTGCGCGGGTCATCGTGCGGACCGGCTCACCCGCCGTGGAGCTTCTCGACGAGGTGAAGGGGACGGAGGAGGAAGCGTGCGTCCTCATCCCCGAGTCCGCCACGCGGCTGCTCGAGGCTGTCCCGCGTCTCGTCGCCGAGACCAGCCACGCGATCTGGCTGCGGCCGCGGCGGCGGGACATGCCGATCTTCCTCTTCCCATGCGCCTCCGGACCGACGCTCGCGCCGGTCCTGTCGGCCGCAGTTCCGCTGACACGCGATCTCTCGGGACGCCTTCTGCTGGCAGGAGCGGTGCCTCCCGGATCGACCGAAGAGGACATCGAGGCCCGCGCGATGGAGATCGGCCAGACCCTCGGCCAGTTCGACTACCGGACGATCGCCGGCGGAGTGAAGATCGAGATCGTCCCGGGAGACGAAGCGACCCTCCTCCGCGAGCTTGGCCAGCAGGAAGGGGTCGACGTCGTCGTCTGGCCCGGAATCAGGGCCGCCGACCTCCCCTGGCCCGAAGTGACGGAACGGGCGGTCTGGCTCGGACGTCGGTCGTCAGCCAACGGTTAGCCACGGACGTCAGTTCGTGTGGACAGCGTGGTTCGCGGACTCTCTTCGCCGCTGAACGAGGCCGTTGAGATCTCACGGCAACTCCGCGGCCCTCGAGCAGGGAGTTCCGAGGTGCCTCGCCAGGCACTCCATGCGGATGCGCGAGCCGTACGGTGTTTCCGCCGCGCCGTGACCTGTACCGACGATCGGTACGAAGTCGAACAACCTGCCGGCTTTCTGGAGAGCGCCGACCACCTGCGTCGTGCTGGCCGGGTCGACGTTCCGGTCGAGCTCCCCGACGATCAGCAGCAGTTTCCCTCCGAGCTTGTGGGCGTCGTCGACGTTGAGCTGGCTGCGTAGCTCTCGTCGACCGGCCAGCCCATCCACTGCTCGTTCCACCAGATCTTGTCCATCCGGTTGTCGTGGCAGCCGCAGTCCGCCACCGCCACTTTGTAGAAATCGTGGTGATCGAGGACCGCTCGCATCGCGCTCTGGCCTCCGGCGCTTCCGCCGTAGATCCCCACGCGGGAGAGGTCCATCCAGGGGCGGGTCTCGGCCGCGGCCCGGATCCACGCGATCCGGTCGGGGAACCCCGCGTCTTTGAGGTTCTTCCAGCAGACATCGTGGAAGGCCTTGCCGCGATGGTTTGTCCCCATTCCGTCAATCTGGACGACGATGAATCCCAGCTCCGCGATGGCGTGCTGCCGCGGCAGCAGCCCCAACTCCATCTGGACAAAGGCCGAGTGAGGACCGGCGTAGATCTCCTCGACGACCGGGTACGATCTCTCCGGGTCGAAGTCGGAAGGCTTGATCAGGATGCCGTGGATCTCCGCTGTGCCGTCCCGTCCCCTGGCAGTGAACCTCTCCGGCATCGACCAGCCCGCGGCGATAAGCCGGCTGGCGTCTCCCTTCTCGAGAGAACACACGAGGCCTCCGTCTCGGCTGCGGCGGAGCTCGTGAACCGGCGGGTGATCGACGCGGGACCACGTATCGATGAAGAACCGGCGATCGGGCGAGAACTGGATCTTGTGGTTGCCGTCCCCTTCGGTCAGCACTCGAAAGCCCTGGCCATCAAGGCCGACCCGGCAGAGATGCCGGTGATAGGGATCTTCGCCGGGACGAAGCCCGTTCGCCAGGAACCAGACCTCGCGGGCGGCTTCGTCGACGTGCAGGACTTCGCGGACGACCCAGTTGCCGCTCGTCAACCGGTTCCTGACGCGGCCCGCTCGCGCATCGTAGAGCCACAGGTGGCACCATCCGTCCCGTTCGCTCATCCAGAGCAGTTCGTCGTTCGCCCCGGAGAGCCAGTGCCGCCAGGTCTTCGTCCGGGAGTCGATGAACGTGCTGCTCGTCTCCTGGACAACGACGCGTGCCGCTCCGGTCCGCGCGTCGACGGCGATGATCCGGTAGAGCTGATGTCCCCGCTGGTCGTAATCGAACGTGAACTCCCTGCTGTCGGGCGCCCAGCGGATGTCGATCCGCGGCGATTCCGTGAACGGGTTCGGAAACAGCTCCGCGCTCACCTCGTGGCGTTCAAACGTGGACTCCTCCCGGCCATCCTTCTCGCCGCTGTGAAGGCGAAAGAGGACTGGTCTCGGTTGGGGAAGGGGGTCGCCCGGCTTGGCGTAGTTGAACTGGACAAGTTCCGGTTGCCCTCCCTTCGCGGGAGAGGACTCGACGATCGTCACCTGGCGGATCGGGACCGCTTCGGCGCGGCTGACGACGAACGCCGAGGAATCCGGCGCCCAGTGGACGGGACCGTGCAGCGGGGCTGAGTCGTCGGAGCTCTCCTTGAAGGGCCGTGGCTCTCCCGATCGGCGATCGATCACCCTCACGCGGCCCTCTTCGACCGTTGCGCTCCACCGGCCGTCCGGTGAGTCGCCGCCGCGATCGCGATTGGCTCGTCCTCGCCCCCTCTGGCCTCGTCCCTCGCCGCGGGAGCGTCCCTTGCCGTCGATAACAATCTCGGGCCGGTCGGCCTGCGCTTCGATCACCGCGAGACGCTCGCCCGAGGACGAAACGATCAACCAGACATGCCCCTCGTAGGTCTGCATCTCCCGCTCGCCGCCGGCGCGGATCTCCTGGTGGGAAACCTGCTTCCCCTGCGGGTCAAGCCAGAAGAGTTCGACGTCGCCATCGACGGCATTCCGGAACCGGATCGCCATCGAACTTCCGGTTCGCCGGCTGGGCCGAAGTTCGGTCGAGGAGGCCGATGTCCTGATCGCCTCCCCCGCGGGCAAGCCGAGTTCGGACGAGCTGGAGGCGGTTCGGCGTTCTCCCGTCTCGGCGTCGATTCGGACGAACTCGGGCTTCTGACCGGGCCGATCGACGCGATACCAGAACGATTTTCCGTCGGGGAGCCACCGGGGGCGGATCTCCAGGCCCGTCAGCAGGTTGTTCGTCCGCTGGCGGCTTGCGAGCGCACGGTCGACGCGATCTTCCGCGGCGGCGGCCGCGACAGAGGCCAGGATCAGCAATACGAAGTGACAGGCCGGATTCATCGGCTGATCCTGGAGAAGCGATCTGGGGACGACGTCTGGAATGCCCTTTGACGGCCGGCCATTGGCAGACCTTCCGTCTTGTCGACGAACCGGCCTTCCCGCGTTTCTACGGCTTCTTGGCCTTCGCCCCGCTTGAGGCTCCCGGTCCTGCGTCGGACAACCTGGCACGAGCCCTTTCGAGCGCCTCTTCGACTTGTTTCGAACGCTTCTCGAGGTCGCGGGCCATCTTGTCGAGTTCCGCCGCCGCTTCGGCGACCTTCCGGATCTCCCGCTCGGCCTCGGGAGCCCCCCTGGTCTTCTCGGCCCTCTCCGCCAACCCTTTGACTCGCTCCGCTCCCTTCGCCTGCTCGGCAAGCCGCTTCTGCAGGTTGCCCAGGCTGTGGAGGAGGGCATCGACTTCCGCGTCGTTCCGCCGTGATTCGCCCTTGGTCGCATCGACAGGCTTGTCCGAGGTTGCCGGGGCGGACTTCGCTGGCTCGCCCGAGATCATCTTCTTGAGCGAGTCGAGCGTCCCTCCTCCCTCCTTCACCGCCTCGCGCGTCTTCGGTTCCGCGGCTCCCTTCGGTTCGCCCGGTTTCTTTGCCTCGTGTTTCGAATCCCGCTTCGGGTCATTGGTGGCCCGTTTCCAGTGGATGTGGAGTTCCAGGTCGAACTCCCTTTCGTCCCGATCGCTGTCCGGTGCGATGGGGGCGGACGCTGCCGACTCGAGGGGCTTCGCTCCGTCCCTCGCCCCGGGGAGCAGTCCATCGAAGTTCCGCCGTCCCGTCAGATAGCCGAGGAGCGCTTTCATCCCTTCCGAACCGAGTTCTTCGGGGGGAATGCCGGAGATCACGACGGTGACCGTGGACTCGTCGTTCGCGGTCTTTTCCGACGAGATCTCAATCTTTCGGTCGGATCCCGCTGCGGTGGCGTGGGGCGGCGTGAGAAGCACGGCCGCGTTCAGCATGAGGCCGGCGATGTGGGTCAGGGGACGTGGGCGATTGAGCATCTCGACTCTCCTTTGTCCTGAGGCGCTCGATTCTACGCGACAGTCCAGGCCGGTTAGTACCCTGGGCATCGCGGGGGCGCTGATCCCGGGGTCACGTGTCGGTGAACATGGTCTGGGCGAGTTCGTGAGGAATCGGTAGTCTCCCCGCGGTTGCGGCGGTTGGGGGACTCGCTTCGAACGCCCCGAGCCGAAGCGCCACGGTCAAGGACGATCGCGAGACCACCTATGAAGAGACTGCTGATCAGCGTGGACCTCCTCGTGTCGGTTGCACTGGCGATCGGAGTCCTGGCGATGCTCGTCTGGCAGCCGTTGATCGGCGCTCTGCTGCTCGCCGCCGCGATCGCCCACATGATCGTCGGGATCGGCGTCGTCACGATGCTTGACCGCCGCGTCGATGGCCGGCTGACGCTGTGGCTCACCGACCGGGACGTTCAGGCGATCTCCGCTGCCGTCATTGCATGCTGGCCTGCGCTCCTCTGGATCTACCGCGAAGGCCGGCTTCAGCCGCAGCCGGTCTCGGCTCCGAAACGCTGAGTCGACTTCCTCCTGCTTCAGTTTCTCCCTCGAGCTTCCGTGCTCCGGCTAGTGCTTTGTTACACCAAGGATTTTGGGTTGCGTCCATTAGCCGGCGGGCGCTAGCCCCCGGTTCAAACCGGACGCTAGCGCGTACCGGCTAATCTCGCGAACCCCTCTTCCTGGCTGTGCCGAACCACTAGGGTGTTGGACACTTTGTGAGAGTGCGTCGAACGTGTTCGTCGGAGCACCTGAACGCAAATCCTGCGAGGGCCCTCGACGCTGGCCGCTGGCTCGGCGTGAACGGTTATTCACTGGAAGTTCACGACGATCCATTGCCGTTCAATAACGCCGCCATTAGCATTGGGTTCTCCGTGGGTGGGCGCCTCGGCACCACTGGTCCACCGGACTGGTCCACAGGGTTGAAAGCGGATGATTTCATCAGTCCCGCGCAGTTCCCTGAATACCGCCACACCGCAGGAGGACGTGTCGACTGATGTCGATCAACGTCCTTCCACTGCGATGCAGGGAAGCGTTCTTGTCTTGAATCGCAACTTTACGGCGGTTCATGTGATCTCTGTCCAGCGGGCCTTCTGCCTGCTCTGCAAAGGAGTTGCGGAAGTCATCGCCGTCGAGGACGCCGGCGTGATGTCCTACGACTTCGAAGGCTGGAAGGAACTGAGCCAGCTCAAACGCTCGCTCGACCTGCCACGCGAGCACGAGGAATGGATCCGGGCGGTCCACTTCGACATCGAAGTCCCACGGATTATCCGGCTTCTTAAGTACGACCGGGGACCCCGCAACGCCGTCAAATACAACCGCCGCAACATCTTCCTGCGGGACGAGCACCGCTGTCAGTACTGCAACAAGCGGTTTGCCTCCCAGCGGCTCAGCCTCGACCACGTCATGCCCCGCAGCCGCGGCGGCCCGGACACCTGGGAAAACGTGGTCTGCGCCTGCCTGACCTGCAATACGAACAAAGGGGGCCGGACCCCTCACGAGGCGGGAATGCGGCTCATTCGCGAGCCGGTCAAGCCGAAGCGAAGCCCCCTCCTCAGCCGCCAGCTCGCGATGCGGCGGTATGCGGTGTGGAAGACGTTTGTGCCGGCGATTGAAGAGGGGCACTAAGAGGCCCCGGGCGGGGAAGTAGCAAGTCAGAAGTAGCAAGTTCAAGTATCAGAAGTGCAGTAGGGCGGCAGTGCCCTGGCACGCTTCTCGACACGAAAAGGTTGTCGCGCCGTAGCGGCTCCCTGATACTTGATACCTGTCGCTTGATACTTCCAGGTTCCCCCATCATGACTCCCCAGGAACTCCGCGCCCTTCAAGCTCCGATCAAGGCAAAGTTCAAGGAGCAGCCGGAGTCGGCGCTGAAACGGTTCGTCGTCGAGGGAGAGCTCGACCAGGCCCAGGCGATCTGTCGGATCAGAACCGGGCATGGACCGGTCGTCGAGGCGGGTCTGCATGAGATGACCGGCGGCGACGGCCGCGCGGCGTGCGCGGCGCAGATGCTCCTCGAGGCGCTCACCGCCTGCGCGGGGGTCACGGCCTGTGTCGTCACGACCGCGCTCGGCATCGTGTTCGACAAGGGACGGATCGTCGTCGAGGCTCCACTCGATTTCCGGGGGACGATGGGAGTGAGCCGCGATGTCCCGGTCGGCTTCACGTCGATCGACATCCGGATCCTCCTGCCGGTCGATGCGGCCGATGAAACTCTCGCCAAGGTCGCCGAACTGGTCGAGCGGTACTGCGTCGTCGCCCAGACACTGCGGGCTGAGGTCCGGACGACTGTTGTTCGCGCATAAGGCGTCATTGCGGCCTGTCCGTGGCCGCATTCTAGCTCTCAGGTTCCGCGAGTCGCCGAGTCCATCAGCCGGAACGCGCTGGCGGCCGGTTCCCGATGTGGCCACAGACGGCTCGCCGCCGGCGATGGGGCAAATCGGACCCCAGCGCGTGCCAGCCGATCGTTGGGGGCGATCACAGGACAACGCGCCCCCGAGCCTGCCATTCGTGTCACGGAACGTCGCCTGCTTTGGCGAGACCGTTCTCCCACGGGCGAGTTCTCACGGGGCAGGAGAACGGCCCGGAGACCGCCGGTCGGTCGAATGTCGGTCAGAGAGAAATTGGCCATCTGATCACTGCTTCGTCACTCCCTGGCCACAAGAGTTTCTGCGATCGGGCCTTGCGGACTCTCCCCCGATTCCGGGTGCGCGATTTGCACCCCCGGACGTTCCTTCGCGCTCGACACCTTGGATGTGATTTCAGGAAGACTGGCGACATGCGTTCTGACGGCTGGTTCTTACGGATCGCGTTTGTCCTGGGGGGCTGTTTCGTCACGATCGCTGCCGATGCGCAGCTGCCCCTTCCGACGCCGACGGTTTCCCAGGAAGAGTCTGAGAAGAAACAGGCAGACAGCGACGAAGAGGAGACGCCTCTTCGGTCGAAGCCGGTCGAGACTGCTCCACTGGCCCCGGCCCCCGAGAAGGTCGATGTGCAGCCCCTCGCCAACGACAGCGAGATCGCCGAGCGACTGACCTCGATCCTGGAGGCAACCGGGTGGTTCACGCAGCCGCGGGCGGAGGTCCGCGAGGGGGTCGTGTTCCTCTACGGAGAGACTTCGACGGCGCGGTTCCGTGAGTGGGCGGGCGACCTGGCTCGCAATACCCAGGACGTCGCCGCAGTCGTCAACCGCGTGACCGTCCGGGAATCGTCCATCTGGGACATGTCACCCGTCTGGGCGGAGATGGAAGGGATGTGGCGGCGGGCGATCACATCGCTCCCTTATGTGCTGCTCGGCCTTCTTGTGCTGTCGCTCTCGTTCTGGATGGCCCGGGTCGGAACGCGGGTCGCCGATCGGATGCTCATCTCGCGTCTCGATGTTCCCCTTCTGCGGGATGTTCTCTCGCGTCTGTGCGGCGCCGTGATCTTCATCTTCGGGATCTACTTCGTCCTGAGGATCTACGGCCTGACCCGACTGGCGATGACCCTTCTCGGCGGGACCGGGATTGTCGGCCTCGTCCTCGGTATCGCGTTTCGCGATATCTCGGAGAACTTTCTCGCGAGCATCTTCCTCAGCGTTCAGCGCCCGTTCCGGCCCGGCGACCTGGTGCAGATCGCGACCGAGACCGGCTATGTGCAGCGGCTCAACGCCCGGACGACGGTGCTGATGACTCTCGATGGGAACGACGTGCAGATCCCCAACGCCACGGTCTACAAGGCGGCAATCACCAACTACATGAGCAATCCGAACCGGCGCGAGTCGTTCGTCGTCAGTATCGGATACCGGGAATCGATCTCTGATGCCCAGGGCCTCGCTCTCAAGGTGCTGGCCGATCATCCGGCCGTCCTCAAGGATCCCGAGCCGTGGGTGCTGGTCGACAGCCTCACCCCCGAGCTGATCCAGCTAAAGGTCTACTACTGGATCAACGGCCGCGATCACAGCTTCGTGAAGGTCCGCTCGTCGCTGATCCGCCTCATCAAGACGACGTTTCAGGAGCACGGAATCCAGTTTCCGCCGGCGCCGGGGGCTGCGGTCGCTTCGAAGCAATTTCAGACCTTGCTTGAAGCGACACCCGCGC
>JAEYWB010000573.1 GCA_023429275.1 Planctomycetota bacterium | reverse complement strand
GGCCATGGTCATGCGGGGGAAGTCGGCGTCAATCGGAAACTGCCAGCCAGAAGGTTTCGGCCGATCCCGGTATGCGCCTTCATGAATCGTACGGATTGGCCAGGGAGAAATCATCGGGATTCGATGGTGAGGGGGCGAAGTCGCCATCTCATCCCGCGAGATGTGCGACGAATCACGCCCCTTGACGCGTGGCGACCGCTTATCGGCCGTCGATCGGCCTTCGCTGAATCGGCGAAGCGAGATCCCGACCCGGGGTTGCTGGACACCCGGAGCCCGGTTTGCCAGAATTGGCCGATGGATCACCACACCCAAGCCTGTGTGGGTTCGTCTCCGAGTTTTCAGACAGCCCGAAGCCCTGACGAGTCATTCACTCGTCACCGCTTCGGGCTGTGCGCGTTCATGGGCCGCAACCGGATCGATTCCTGTTCCGCAGCCCATGCACGCCACCTCTTTCGCCTTTCCGGCACGCGAGAACATGTTCACGGGACTCGTTGAAGGTCGCGGCATCGTCCGGGCCCTGCGGCCCGATGGCCCCACTATGGACCTCGGGATCGAGCCTCCCGCACCACTGCGGGAATCGAGCAGTCCGAGGGACCTTCCCCGGATCGGCGACAGCATCGCGACCAACGGCTGCTGCCTGACCCTCGTGCGGACCGAAGGGGCAACGTGGTGGTTCCAGGCCGGAGCGGAGACGCTCGCCCGGACGAACCTCGGAAAGCTCAAGCTCGGAGACCCGGTGAACCTCGAACGCTCCCTTCCGGTCGACGGACGGATCGGCGGACACTTTGTCCAGGGGCATGTCGATGGGGTCGCAACGGTCGAGTCGATCTCCCGCTCCGGCGAATGGATCGACATGGTCTTTGCCTGCCCACAGGCCTTGACCCGCCAGATGGTTCCGAAAGGTTCCATCACCATCGATGGCGTCAGCCTCACGCTCGTGACGGTCGATCGTGAGCGGTTCAGCGTCATGCTCATCCCGCACACGCTCGAGGTCACGACCCTGGGCGTCCGGCAGGTGGGCGATCCGGTAAACATCGAGACCGACATCCTCGGAAAATACGTCGAGAAGCTGATGGGTCTCGGCAGCGTCGTCCCCGCGCCCGCCCCCTCCTGACCCCGAATCCCCTCCCAGGACCCCGGTCCCGATTCATGGCCGTTGAGCGTCAGACCCGTTCGTACCTGATGCAGCTCTTTCAGGAGCACGGCTTCAACCCGCGCCATGATCTGGGCCAGAATTTTCTGATTGACCTCAACATCATCGACCTCGTCGCCCGCCGCGCGCAGCTCGGGCCGGACGATGTGGTGCTGGAAGTCGGGGCTGGAACGGGGAGCCTGACGACAACGCTCGCGAGCCAGGCGGCACATGTCGTGTCGGTCGAATACGACCCGAACATGCACATGCTCGCGAGCAAGGCGGTGCGGACCTTCAATAACGTCACGCTCCTCAACATCGACGCCCTCAAGAACAAGAACCACCTTCACCCGCTGGTCCTCGAATCGCTCGAAACGGCTCTCGCGGCGCGGCCGGGCCGGACGCTGAAGCTGGTCGCGAACCTGCCGTACAACATCGGAACAGCAGTGATTTCGAACCTGATCGCGACGGGGCTCCCCTGGAGCCTGATGGTCGTCACGATCCAGTACGAACTGGCCCTGCGGATGCAGGCGGCTCCATCGAGCAATGACTATGGAGCCCTCTCCGTCTGGCTGCAGTCACAGGCCGACGTGGAACTCGTCCGAAAGGTCGGCCCGAACGTCTTCTGGCCGCGTCCGAATGTCGACTCAGCCGTCGTCTCGATCCGCCTCAACGAGGACTTGCGGTCGAAGATCGATGACCGGACGTTCTTTCACGAGCTACTGCGCCACCTGTTCAACCACCGCCGTAAAGCGATCCGTGGTGTGTTGGCCGTGTTCGACGACGCTCTCACAAAACCCGAGGTCGACCGCCTACTCGCAGAGCTTGAGATCGTCGGTACGACTCGGGCTGAACAGCTCGCCCCCGCGGCCCTCGTCCGCCTTTCGAACCACGTGAAAACCCGGCTGCAGGAACTGCGGCCGCCGGCCCCCGCACAATCTCCCACCGCCGACGGCAACGACGCCCCGGCTCTTCCCTCACCCTAACCACGGATGCCCGCCATGCACGATCGCGTCATCGCCGACGGACTCACGTTCGACGACGTTCTTCTCGTCCCTGCCTACAGCGAGGTGATGCCGGCGGATGTCGATGTCTCTTCCCGTCTCACGCGGAACATCTCGGTCAACCTGCCGGTCGCCTCGAGCCCCATGGACACTGTCACCGAGAGCGACATGGCGATCGGGATGGCCCAGGAAGGGGGGATCGGGATCATTCACAAGAACATGACTCCCGAGAACCAGGCCCTTCAGGTCGACCGGGTCAAGCGGAGCGAGCACGGCGTCATCGTCGATCCCGTCACGCTCCCGCCGTCGGCCAGCGTCCGGGACGCCATCGCCCTGATGGAGGAGCGGAACGTCGGCGGGGTTCCGATTACGGAAAATGGGAAGCTGAAGGGGATCCTGACGCGCCGCGACCTGCGGTTCCTCGATTCCCGCGACATTCCCGTGGAACAGGTGATGACGAAGGACAAACTCGTCACGGCCCGCGAGGAGACGAACCTGAAGGAAGCGGAGAAAATCCTCCGCGAGAACAAGGTCGAGAAGCTGCTCCTGGTGGACAACAACTACGTCCTCAAGGGACTGATCACGATCAAGGACATCGACAAGAGCCTGAAATATCCGCGGGCAAACAAGGATTCCCGCGGCCGGCTGCGAGTCGGGGCGGCGGTCGGCGTCCGGGATCCGGAACGGGCCGAGCGGCTCATCCGGGCGGGTGTCGACGTTCTCGTCGTCGACAGCGCTCATGGCCACTCGAAGAACGTGATCGAGACGGTTCGGGCCATCAAGATGCAGTGGCCTTCGATCGAAGTGATTGCAGGGAATATCGCGACGAGTGAAGGTGCGAAAGATCTCGCGGATGCGGGGGCCGACGCGGTCAAGGTGGGTATCGGACCTGGGTCCATCTGTACCACGCGTGTCGTTTCGGGGGTCGGGGTTCCGCAGCTCACGGCCATTTCGGCTGCGGCCAAGGGAGTCGGGAATTCGATCCCCCTGATAGCCGACGGTGGCATCCGCTACAGCGGAGACATCACCAAGGCCCTGGCGGCCGGAGCCTCGAGCGTCATGCTCGGCGGTCTCCTGGCAGGTCTGGCAGAAAGCCCCGGTGAGATGATTCTCTTCCAGGGGCGGACGTTCAAGCGGTACCGCGGCATGGGATCGCTCGGAGCGATGGTTGCCGGCAGCAGCGACCGTTACCGCCAGACCGTCACGGAAGACGATTTGAAAGGCAGACCGAAGCTCGTCCCCGAAGGAGTCGAGGGTCGCGTTCCGTACAAGGGAGCGCTGAACGCGCTGATCTATCAGCTCGTCGGCGGTCTCCGCGCGGGGATGGGATACCTCGGCGTCCGAAACATTGAGCAGCTTCGCACCCAGGCGAAGTTCCTCAAGGTGACGCCGGCGACGGTCAGGGAGAGCCATCCTCATGACATCGCGATCACCCAGGAAGCGCCCAACTACACCGTCGAGCACTCTCCGGTCGACCCTCATTAGGTCCTGCACCGCGGGAATCGTGGTCGCGTCCCTCGCCGTCACGGCGGGACGCGCCGCGGAGAGCGCTCCGGGGGCGGATCCCCTTCAGCGTCTCAAGGCCCGCTCCGGTTCCATCCGCTGGAACGAAATCCGTGAGCGG
>JAEYWB010000530.1 GCA_023429275.1 Planctomycetota bacterium | reverse complement strand
GTACGGCGTGCTCTCGTGGCTCCTCACCAGGGACCACAAGCGCATCGCGATCCTGTACCTGATCTCCGTCACGATCTTCTTCATCGTCGGAGGGCTGTTCGCATTTCTCATGCGCCTCGAGCTCCTCACGCCCGAGGGGGATCTGTTCACGTCGGACACGTACAACAAGCTCTTCACGCTGCACGGCATCGTGATGATTTTTTTCTTCCTCATCCCGTCGATCCCGGCGGTCCTCGGGAACTTTCTCGTCCCGATCATGGTCGGCGCGCGGGATATGGCGTTCCCCAAGCTCAATCTCCTGAGCTGGTACCTGTTCATGATCGGCGGGGTCGGCGCGATCTGGACGATGCTGATGGGCGGGGTCGACACCGGCTGGACCTTCTACACCCCCTACAGCAGCACCTACAGCAACACCTACGTCATGGCGACCGCCGTGGCGGTCTTCATCACCGGGTTCTCGTCGATCCTGACCGGGCTCAACATCATCGTCACCGTCCACAAGCTCCGGGCGCCGGGGCTGAACTGGTTCCGATTGCCGCTGTTCGTCTGGTCGCACTATGCCGCCAGCCTGATCATGGTCCTCGGGACCCCCGTCCTCGCGGTGACGATCCTGCTCGTCGCGATCGAACGGGGACTCAGCATCGGCATCTTCGACCCGAAGCTCGGCGGCGACCCGGTCCTGTTCCAGCACCTCTTCTGGTTCTACTCGCACCCGGCCGTCTACATCATGATCCTGCCGGCCTTCGGCGTGATCAGCGAACTGATCGCAGCGTTCTCCAGGAACCGGATCTTCGGCTACCGCTTCGTCGCCTTCGCGAGCCTGGCGATCGCCGTCCTGGGCTTCCTGGTCTGGGGGCACCACATGTTCGTCAGCGGCCAGTCGGCGTACGCCGGGATGGTCTTCTCGATCCTCAGCCTCCTGATCGCGATCCCCTCGGCGATCAAGGTCTTCAACTGGACTGCGACTCTTTACCGGGGCCAGCTCCTCTTCAGGACGCCGCTGCTCTACGCACTCGGGTTCATCGGCCTCTTCACGATCGGAGGGCTCACGGGGCTGTTCCTTGCGGCCCTCGCGATCGATGTCCACGTCCATGACACCTACTTCATCGTCGCCCACTTTCACTACATCATGGTCGGCGGGACGGTGATGGCTTACCTCGGCGGCATCCACTACTGGTGGCCGAAGATGACGGGGCGGCTGTACCCCGAAGCGTGGGGCCGTTTCTCGGCGATCCTCGTCTTTGTCGGGTTCAACCTGACGTTCTTCCCGCAGTTCATCCTCGGCTACCTGGGGATGCCGCGGCGGTATCACATCTACCCGGAAGAGTTCCAGACCCTCAACGTCATGTCGTCGGCGGGGGCGTCGATCCTGGGGCTGGCCTACTTCTTTCCGATCACTTACCTGATCTGGTCGCTCCGTTACGGACCGCGCGCCGCCGCCAACCCGTGGGAGGCGACCGGGCTCGAATGGGCCACGCCCAGTCCCCCTCCGACTGAGAATTTCCCAAGGACACCCGAGGTTACGGAAGAGGCTTATGCCTACCCGGAATCCGCCATCCTCGACCACTCCTGACGAGCCGCGGCAGACAGCCGCCTCTTCAGGGGATCCGACACACGCCCTCTCCGGGCACGGCGAGGGGGACGTTCACGTTGCGCACCACTTCGACTCCGCCGGGCAGCAGCAGGAGGCGGTGCAGCTGGGGATGTGGATCTTCCTCGCGACCGAGATCATGTTCTTCGGCGGGGCGTTCGCGGTTTACACCATTTACCGTCGCGACCACGCCGCCGCGTTCCACGAAGCGAGCCGGACCCTCGACGTCACGCTCGGAACGCTCAACACCTTCGTCCTGCTGACCAGCAGCCTGACGATGGCCCTGGGGGTCGTGGCGGCGGCGCGGGGCCGCCGGAACAGCACCATCGGCTGGCTCCTGGCGACGATCGTTCTCGGCAGCCTCTTCCTGGGGATCAAGGGGGTCGAGTACCTCCACAAGTATCACGAACACCACCTGCCGGTCGCGGGCCTTCCCTTCGAATGGGAGGGGAAGGAGGCGGCCGGGGCGAAGCTCTTCATCGGTCTGTACCTCGGCATGACGGGGCTTCATGCCCTGCACATGATCATCGGGATCGGCCTGATGGCGATCTTCGCAGCGCGGGTCGCGGCGTCGCGACATCCGGCCCGGCTCGGACCGGGGGTTGAAGTGCTCGGCCTCTACTGGCACTTCGTTGATCTCGTCTGGATCTACCTGTTCCCGCTCCTTTACCTCATCGACCGCTCATGAGCAGCCACGCCTCGACCGTCCCGCTCTACCTGCGGACCTACCTGCTCCTCCTGGTGCTCCTGGCGGTGACGGTGGCGGTCGCGTTCGTGCATCTCGGCCCGCTCAACATCATCGTCGCCCTGGCGATCGCCTCGGCCAAGGCGTGGTTCGTCGCGATGAACTTCATGCACCTGCGGGAGAGCCACCGTCTCACCTGGCTCGTGGCGATCGGGGCCTTCCTGTGGCTCGCGATCCTGATCAGCGGCCTGCTGATGGACGACGTCACCCGGCCGCACACCGAATGAGCCGCAGTGGGGCAGGGGGACGGGATGCCGCCACGCCCCTCACGAGGCGCCGCTTTCGAGCGCGGCCGCTTCCTGGAGCCCGGCGAGCTTGACCTGCATCGCCACGACCTGATCGGCCTGGAGCGGCCGGGCGAAGTAGAAGCCCTGGGCGTAATCGCACCCGAGCTCCAGAAGCTTGACCGCCTGCCGCTCGGTCTCGATCCCCTCTGCCACGATCTTGATCTCCAGGTTCCGCGCGATCGTCGTCAGCCCCTGGATCATCGCGACCGCATCCTCCGACTGCGGAACTTCGGCAATCAGAGAGCGGTCGATCTTGAGGGTGTCGGCCGGGAACTGGTGGAGCGACGCAAACGACGAGGACCCCGTCCCGAAGTCGTCGATCGCCAGCGTGACCCCCAGCGCCTTGAGCGCCTTCATCGACCGGATCGCCGACTTGACGTCGCTCGCAAAGAAGTCTTCCGTCACTTCCAGGTTGACGCCCGAGGGATCGAGTCCGAACTGGTCGATCGTCGAGCGGATGAGCTCCGGCAGGTGCCCCATCGAGAACTGCTTGCGGGAGACGTTGATGCTGACCGACGGCGGAGCCCATTCACCGAGCATCTTTCGCCACTCGGCGAACTTGCGGCACGCCTCGCGCAGGACCCACTCGCCGATCGAGAGGATCAGGGCCGACTCTTCCGCGATCGGGATGAACTCGCCCGGCGCGATGAGACCTTCTTCCGGATGCCGCCAGCGGATCAGCGCCTCGACCGACTGCAGTTCGCGGGTCGCGAGGTTGAAGATCGGCTGGTAGACCAGGAAGAACTGGTTGTCGGCGATCGCCCGGTGCAGGTCGGTCTCCAGCTTCATCCGGCGGCGGACGCGGTCGTGCATCGAGGCGTCGAAGATCACGTACCGCGACTTGCCGTTCCGCTTCGCCTCGTACATCGCAGTGTCGGCGTCCCGGACAATCTCTTCGGGACGCTGGTAGTTCGCGGAGCCGACGACGATCCCGATGCTGGCGGTCGAATAGACCTCGTGCTTCCCGATCTGGTACGGGCGGGAGAGATTCGCCATGAGTCGTTCGGCAACGACGCGAGCGTCGTCAGGATC
>JAEYWB010000525.1 GCA_023429275.1 Planctomycetota bacterium | reverse complement strand
CCAGTTGCTGCAGTCCACGTCGGCCCTCGTCGGTGGGGGAGCCCTTCTCGGTCCGGTCTGGCCCTCGTTCGCCCAACAGCCCGCCGCCCCCACGACCAGGTCGCCGAACGGCCGCGGGCGGATCGGTTCGATCGGAATGCGATACCAGGGAAGCGTCATCACCCGCGAGGCGATCCCGTTCGGGGATGTCGTGGCGATTGCCGATGTCGACCGGCACGTCCGGGAGCAGGCTCGGGCCAGCTTCGGCAGCACAGCGGTCATCTACGAGGATTACCGGGAGATGCTCACCCGGAAGGACCTCGACGTCATCCTGATCGGCGCCCCGGACCACTGGCACGTCAAGATGGCGATCGACGCCTGCCGATCCGGCCGGGATGTCTATGTCGAAAAGCCGGTCTCGCTGACGATCGACGAAGGGAAGATCCTCTCGAAGGTGGTCAAGGAAACGAACCGCGTCCTGCAGGTCGGCTCCTGGCAGCGAAGTGACCAGCGGTTCCGCCTGGCCGCGGAGCTGATCCGCGCCGGCCGACTGGGCGAGGTGAAGAAGGCGACGGTCAACCTCGGCCGGAACCGGGTCGGCGGGCCATTCGCGAATATTCCGGCCCCTTCGAACCTCAACTGGAACCTCTGGCTCGGCCAGGCCCCCGAGGTCCCCTACTGCCCGGAGCGCTGCCACTACACCTTCC
This sequence comes from Planctomycetota bacterium, assembly GCA_023429275.1. Taxonomy (GTDB): domain Bacteria; phylum Planctomycetota; class Planctomycetia; order Planctomycetales; family Planctomycetaceae; genus Planctomyces_A. The sequence continues at coordinate 2,902 of JAEYWB010000525.1, read as the reverse complement.
GCTTCTGGTACGACTACGCCGGCGGCGAGATGACTGATACCGGCGCCCACCACCTCGACATCGCCCTCTGGGCGATGGGTCTCGACCGGACCGGCCCCACCGAAGTCATCCCGATGACGTCCAGGCTGCCGGAAGCGAAGAACGGTTTCAACGTCGCCACGAACTTCGCCGTGAAGTTCAAGTTCGGGAACGGGGCGGAGATCGACGTCTTCGACGAAGGCCGAAACGGCGTCCTCTTCGAAGGGACAGAAGGCCGGATCTTCGTGAACCGCGGATCCATCACGGGAGCCCCTGTCGACGCTCTCGTCCAGAAGCCCCTGAACCGACAGGACTACAAGGTCTACGGGCACGACAACCTCGACCGGCCGGAGCTCTCCGGAAAGATCGACGCCATCAAGAACCACATGGGGAACTTCGCCGACGCGATTCGCTCGCGGCATGCGACGATCTCGGACATTGAAAGCCAGCACCGCTCGGCTTCCGCGTGCCACCTCGGAAATATCGCTGTCCGGCTGGGACGTGCGGTGAAATGGAACCCGGAGTCGGAGACCTTCGTCAACGACGCTGAGGCCGCAAGGTTCCTCGCTCGCGAGCAGCGGAAGGGGTTCGAGGTCGCTTGAGGAAGGTTGCGGGTGTCGGGACTAGAACACCGGTCCCCAGGTCCAGGGGCAGAACTCGTCGTCGCCGATCCCCTGGGCTTCACTTTTCGTCTTCTGGCCGCTGGCGACAGCGATGATTTCCTCGAAGAGCTCTCGCCCGCAGGCCTCGAGGGACATTCCCTCAAGGATTCGCCCGGCGTCGAAGTCCATGTCCTCCCGCATCCGCTCATAGAGCGGTGTGTTCGTCGAGACCTTGATCGTCGGGACGGGCTTGCAACCGAAGCAGCTCCCCCGGCCGGTCGTGAAGATGACGACATTACAGCCGCCCGCGACGAGGCCCGTGACCGAGGCGGGGTCGTAGCCCGGGGTGTCCATAAAGACGAAACCCTTCTCGCGGATCGTCTCGCCGTATTCGTAGACGCCGCGAAGGGCCGCCGTTCCCCCTTTCGCAATGGCGCCAAGCGACTTCTCATAGATCGTCGTCAGGCCCCCCTTCTTGTTTCCGACGGAGGGGTTGTTGTCGATGCTCGCCCCGAACTTGGCGGCGTACTCTTCCCACCAGTGGACCCGCTCCATCAGCTTTTCCGCGACGGCGGGACTGATGGCCCGGCCGGTCAGGAGGTGCTCACCGCCGTAGATTTCGGGGGTTTCCGAGAGGACCGTCGTCGCGCCGTGGGCGACGAACAGGTCGCTGGCATAGCCGAGCGCGGGGTTCGCCGTGACGCCGCTGTTGCCGTCGCTTCCGCCGCATTCGAGGCCGACGATCAGCTCGGAAACCGGGATCGGCTCGCGGCGGGCGCGGTTGACGTCGGGAAGCATCTCGCGGAGAGCCGCCACGCCTCGTTCGACGGTCTTGCGGACTCCTCCTTCGTCCTGAATGTTCATGACAAGCGGGGGGCGAGTCTTCGACGGACCGTTGTTTCCGCCGTCGCCGAGGCCGCCGAGCTGAATCAGGCCGCCGTTCTCCATCAGGAAGGAGGCCTGTGCGGTCTCGCAGCCGAGGCCGACGACGAGATAGGCGGCGATGTTCGGATGGCGGGCGAAGCCGGCGAGGGTTCGCGTCAGCTGTCGATGGTCGGCGCCGCCGAACTCCATCGCGCAGCCCCCCTTGTGGACCAGGGGGACGACGCCGTCGATGTTCGGGAACTCGGCAAGGCACTCGGCGCTAAACCGCTCGGCGATGAACCGGGACGAGGCGGCCGAACAGTTCACCGTCGAGACGATGCCGATGTAGTTCCGGGTCGCGGAGCGGCCGTCCGGACGGCGGAACCCCTGGAACGTCCGGCCGCGGATCGGCGTCGGCTCGGGAGGGACGGCGCTGCAGTAAGCGTGCGTCAGCTCGAGATTCCCCAGGCCGACGTTGTGGACATGGACCCACTCGCCCGGAGCGATCGCGTGAGTCGCGAAGCCGATCACCTGGCCGTACTTGCGGACCGGCCCCCCCTGCGGGATCGCCCGGCAGGCGACCTTGTGCCCCATGTCGACCGGCTGCGACGAGACGACATCGACGCCGTTGAGCGGCGAGCCGACGGGAGCACGCCTGCTGGCGACCTGGACGTTGTCATCCGGATGAAGAGTGAGAAACAGGGAGGCGGGGCTGGTCATGACTGGGGGGGAGTCCGTGGCAGGCAGATCGCTCGAACGAGACCGCGATGGAATGGAAAAGGAAGCGTTGAGCAATCGCGAAACCGCATTGTTCTCTGCCGAGGCCGTTCCGCAAAGCCCGCTTCGTTGCCCTCTCGCCCTGCGAGAAGAGCGAGGGGCCGACGGACAGACTTCTCTCACGACGCCGGTTCCGTGGGGTGAGCGTCGATCGACGTTCGCTCCTCTCGCGGAGCGAGAGGGCGACTGTCGAGACCGCGATCGTGTTGCCGAAAGGCAACAGATGCGTCTAACTGGTGCCGGTCGCCGCCGCCAGAGAGATCGGGCAGCGAGACTTGTCTCATGTTTTGACAGCGGTAACGGCGTGGCGCTACGGTGCCTGAATCCCTGCAAATCTGCAGGTCCGGATTCAGGAGTCGAGCGATGGGACGGTTCACATTCTGGCGAAACGTCGGGGCACTGGCCCTGATGGGGACGATGGCCTCCGCGGAAGATCAGGTGGTGCGGGATCGCAACGGAGATCCGTGGGTCATCTCGATCCGCCCCGGCTCACGACTCGCCGGACTGCCGCTTCCGGGAGTGACCCGAAGCGTTCCGGTTCCGTCCGAACCGCTTCCTCCGAGTTTCGACGCCCCGCCCCGGACGATCGAGCCCTCGCTTCCGGAGCCCCTCCCCCCGGCCCCGGGTCGACGCGCTCCGAC
>JAEYWB010000520.1 GCA_023429275.1 Planctomycetota bacterium | reverse complement strand
ACAGTGGGACGTCTTCGAATAACTCAGCGGCGCCGCAGTAACGCCTGATATCCCCCGTCCGCCGGGCGGCCGGGGTGATGGGCGATCTCTCGGACGAGCTCGAACTCCGGGTGCGCGGCGAGCGTCTGCTGGACCACCTGCGAATTCTCCTCGGGCTCGATGCTGCACGTCGAATAGACGATCCGCCCCCCCGGCTTCAGGCGGGTCAGCGCCAGGTTGAGCAGCTGCTTCTGCTGCGGCACGAGTTCCTGGAAGTCGCTCGGCGAAAGCCGCCAGCGGGCCTCGGGGCGTTTGCCCAGGACTCCCGTATTGGAACAGGGGACGTCGAGCAGGATCGCGTCGAACTCCTCGGTCGGCGCGTCATGGGCGTCCGGAGCGATGAGACAGATCGCGACGTTGGTCACCCCCAGCCGCTCGCAGGCATCGGTGATGAGCTTCAGCCGGAAGGAGTGCACGTCCGTCGCCAGGATCGTCCCCTCGTTCCGCATCTGTTCCGCAAGATGCGTCGTCTTTCCCCCGGGGGCCGCACAGACATCCCACACCCGCTCTCCCGGCCGGGGAGCGAGGAGCGCCCCCGCAGACATCGCCGAGAGATCCTGCACGGTGAATTCGCCGCGAACGAACTCCGGCATTCCGCCGATCGGGAGCGATTCCGCCAGCCGGATCGACTCGGCCGAAGGTCCAGGCTCGCAGGCGATGTTCCGCTCGCGGAACGTCTTGAACAGCGTCTCGCGGTCGGTCCGCAGCAGATTGGCCCGCAGGTACATCGCCCCCGGGCTGTTGAACCAGACCCCCAGCCGGAGAGCGTCGTCGTCTCCATAGGCGGTCCGCCAGCGGCCGACGAGCCACTCGGGGTAGCTGAGAGTGCGGGCGAGATACTGCGTCCAGTCGTGACGCGGCGAACCGGCGATGGCTCGCTTGAGGCGGACAGCCAGGTACCGCGGCTTGTCGGCCCCTTCCGACTGCGAAACCGGCTGCGGGGCGAAGCCGACGATCATCGTCTCGGCCGTCAGCGTCTGAGCGTCTTCGACGATCTGCGTCTCGAGGCCGATCTCCGGGACATACTCCCGCTGCATCTGCCTGAGGGCAGCGTTGATCATCCCCTGCCACCGGGGCATCCCGATGATGTTCGCCAGCTCGACGGTCTCGTGGACGGCCGCGTGAGCCGCGAGCCCCGGCATGAACAGCAGCTGATACGCTCCGAGCCGCAGGAGCGTCCAGAGGCCGTCTTCGATCGCCTCGCGGGGCCGCGTGACGCAGGTCTCGATCAGGAGGTCGAGCGTGATCATCCGCCGGACCGATCCGCACGCCAGCTCCGTCGCGAAACCGCGCTCCTGGCCGGCCGGATTCTTGTCGCGGAACAGGTCCTCGAGGACGTTGCCCACGAACGCCCGCCGGGTCTCGAACGCCAGCAGGGCTTCGAACGCGAGGCGGCGTCCCGTCCAGACTTCGCGAGGAGCCCGAAGGGGACGGGGAGGTCGGCTGTCTCGCCCTCCGGATGCGCCGGGACCGGGCCGGAAGGAACGCCTCATGTGCCGCGAGCCTCCCGACAGAGCCGATCGAGATCGGCGAAGTAATCCGGATAGGTCTTCGCGGTGCACCCCGGATCGGCGATCCGCACTCCCGGAACCCGCAGGCCGATGAGCGAGAAGCTCATCGCCATCCGGTGATCGTCATACGTCGCGACCGTCGCACCGTGCATCGGGCCGGGATGAATCGTCATCCCGTCTTCGTGCTCGTCGACCGTCAGCCCCAGCCGCCGCAGTTCCGTCACGACGGCGGCGACGCGGTCGGTCTCCTTGAGACGCATGTGGGCGACATTCCGGATCCGGGTCGGTCCTTCGGCGAAGGGGGCAACGCACGCGAGGGTCTGGGCGGTATCGGAGATCGCGTTCATGTCGATGTCGATCCCCCGGAGCGGACCGCCGCGAACCGTGATGGAGCGATCACCGTAAGTGACGCCGCACCCCATCTGCCGAAGCGCCTCGACGAACTGAACATCCCCCTGCAGCGCCCCGCGGGTCAGTCCCTCGACCGTGACTTCGCCGCCGGTCACGGCTGCCAGGGCAAAGAAGTAGCTCGCCGCGGAGGCATCGGGTTCGATGTCGTAGTCGCACGCCCGGTAAGGTCTGGCCGCGATCGCAAACTCGTTCGGCCGCGGCTCGGTGACGCTCGCACCGAACTGCCGCATGTTGGCGATCGTCATCTCGATGTAGGGCCGCGAGACGAGCTCGCCCGTGACTTCAAGAGTGACGTCCCCCTGGGCACACGGCGCGGCCATCAGGAGGGCGCTGAGGTACTGGCTCGAAAGCGATCCATCGACCGCGATCCGTCCCCCCGCGAGTCCGCGGGCCTTGACCAGGACCGGCGGGCAATCGGTCCCGAGCTCGCACTCGACGTCGACGCCGGCACGCTTCAGCGCCTCGACGAGCGGAGCGATCGGCCGCTCCCGCATCCGCGCGTTCCCGTCGAGGTGGAAGGTCCCTTTGCCCAGGGCACACATCGCGGTCAGGAACCGGATGCTCGTCCCGCTGTTCTCGAGATTGAGCTCGGCCCGTTCAGCAGTGAGCCGTCCGCCGCAGCCGGTGATCCGGATCGTCCGGGCCGCCAGGTCCTGTTCGACCGAAAGTCCCAGCCGCCGCAGGCTTTCGATCATCACCCGGGTATCGACGCTGTCGAGGACGCCGCTCAGGGTCGAGGTCCCGCGGGCGAGCGCCGCCAGGACGAGCGAGCGGTTCGTGAGGCTCTTGGAGCCGGGGGGCCGGATCGTCCCGCGGACGGCGCCACGGACCGGCACAATTTCAATCGACTCCGACATGGGCCGCTGGGTCTGCTCGCTTTCGAGGAAAATGGGGAATCGGGCATCTTACCGGCCCCCGGCGACGAACGCGAAGGGGCGCCCGGCGAATCGCAATCGTGATGTCGCTCCGCCCCGAATGAATGCATTCCTGGCGGGGCCGGCAAGAACGACCGACTGCAGGGTAACGCCCAAGTCACGGAAACCCATTAGCGGAGATCAGCGAAGATGAGTGTTCCCTCTTCTCTCGTCCTTTCCACCTTTCCGCACTCTGGTCACGAGCGAAGCGGCTGACGGATGAGGTGCGGAAGAGAAGAGGAACACTAATCGCCACTAATCTCCGCTAATCCGATTCCAGCCGACTCACGCTATCTCCGAAGACGCCGCCGCCGTTACGCTCACACCTCAGGCACGCACGACAGGACCATTTTGACATGAGTGACCGCTGGATCGCCGACCGTATGCACAACATCGACGCCTCGGGCATCCGGAAGGTGTTCGACCTGGCGGCGACGATGAAAAACCCCGTCAACCTCAGCATCGGGCAGCCCCACTTCGACACCCCCGAGCCGATCAAGGCCGCGGCCCAGAAGGCGATCGATGCCGGCCGCAATGCCTACAGCCAGACCCAGGGGATCCGGCCGCTGCTCGACAAGATCCAGACCTCCGTCAACGCGGAGTACGGTCATCCCGACCGCAAGGTCTTCATCACAAGCGGCACCAGCGGCGGGCTGATGCTTGCCCTGTCGGCACTCGTCAATCCCGGGGACGAAGTCATCGCGTTCGATCCCTGGTTCGTGATGTACAAGCACCTCACGACGCTCGCCGGGGGCCAGTGCGTCCAGATCAGCACCTACCCCGACTTCAAGATCGACCTCGACATGGTCCGGAGCGCCATCACCCCCCGGACGAAGGCGATCCTCTTCAACAGCCCTTCCAACCCGACCGGCCGCGTCGCGACGGAAGAGGAAGTCCGCGGACTGGCGGAACTCTGCCGCGAGCGGGACATCTGCCTCATCAGCGACGAGATCTACCGGGCGTTCTGCTACGACCAGCCGTTCGTCAGCCCCGCGAAGTACAACGACCAGACGCTCGTCATCGACGGCTTCAGCAAGTCCCACTCGATGACCGGCTGGCGCGTCGGCTGGTGCCACGGTCCGGAACACCTCGTCCAGCAGATGATCAAGCTCCAGCAGTTCACGTTCGTCTGCTCGCCGCACCCGCTCCAGTGGGCGGCGTCGGAAGCCTGGGACTTCGATGTGTCGGACTACGTCGCCGATTACCGCCGCAAGCGGGACCTGATGAAGCGCGAGCTCGAAAACGACTTCGACGTGATCGGCGCGGATGGAGCCTTCTACATGTTCCTCCGGGCCCCCTGGGGGACCGGGACCGAGTTCGTGAAGAAGGCGATCGAGAACGAGCTCCTGATCATCCCCGGGAACGTCTTCAGCAGCGCCGACACGCACTTTCGCATCTCGTACGCCGCACCGGACGAAACGCTGCTGCGCGGCGCGGAGATCCTTCGCCGCCTGGCACGCGACAAGAAGTGAGCCGTCACTATGGCCGAAGTTCCCGCCGCTCCGTCTCCTCCCCGGCCGCTGCTGCGCCGGATGCTGCGAACCCTTCGGTTTCGCGTCGTGCTATGGAATATCTCGGTGGTGGTGCTGACGGCCTTCGCGCTGCTCCTCGCGGTCCGGGTGCAGGTCGAGTTCACCCTCCGGTCGGAGCTCGACGGGATCCTCCTGGACGAGCTCGAAGAGGCGGCGGGTGAGATCCGGGGTGGAGCAATCGACGGGAATACACTGCTGAAGATCGTCAACCGCGAAACATACGGCCACAAGCACCTGCAGGAGTACGTCGAGATCTTCTCGCCTGACGGCGAGACGCTGGTCGTCAACACCAGCGCGCCGAAGAACCGCCCCCGTCCCCTCAAGGCCAGGGACGATACCCCGGTCACGGTCGATGGCTACCGGATCGTCAAACGCCGGCTTTCGCCCGACGGAAAGACGGTCCGTGCCATCGTCGTGGTGGGAGCGCCGGCGTCCGGAATCGACGAGCAGATGCGGACGCTCGACCGGATCGTCGCCCTGACCGCGGCCGCGGCAATGATCGTCGCCCCTCTCATCGGCTACTGGCTGTCAGGGAAGGTCATCGATCCGCTGGCGAAGATGACGTCGACCGCGGCGAAGCTCCATCCCGAGAAGCTCGCGGAACGCCTCCCGATCCGCGACACCGGCGACGAGCTGGACCAGCTCGCCATAACGGTCAACCAGCTCCTCGACCGGATCTTCGCCTACCTGCAGAGCCACCGCGAGTCCCTGGCGAATGCGGCGCACGAGCTCCGCAGTCCGCTGGCGGCGATCCGCAGCTCCGTGGAGGTCGCCCTCAACCGCGGCCGGACGACGGACGAGTACGAAGAGCTTCTCGAATCGATCATCGAGCAGGGGACCGCCCTCGAGATTGTGGTCAACCAGCTGCTGCTCTTGGCCGAGATGGAGGGGGACCGGCTCGAGATCCCCCGTGATCCGGTGCCGTTCGACCAGCTCGTCTCCCGATCGGTCAGCATGTTCCAGGGGGTGGCGGAGCAGAAGGGAATCGGCCTGGAACTCCGGGATATCCGGGCCGTTCGCGTTCATGGGAACCGCTACCACCTGCGGGAGGTCATCAACAATCTCCTCGACAACGCCATCAAGTTCACGCCAAAGGGGGGCGAGGTCCGCGTCGATCTGCGCGTCGAGGATTCGTCCGCCTTGCTCAGCGTGACGGATTCGGGGGTCGGGATTGCCTCCGGTGATCTCCCGAAGGTGTTCGACAGGTTCTTCCGCGGCGATCCCGCCCGGTCGCGAGATGTCCCGGGAACCGGGCTGGGCCTCAGCATCTGCAAAGCGGTGGTCGAAGCCCACGGCGGAACGATCTCCGTCCGAAGCGAAGGGAGCGGGGCGACGTTCCTCGTCAGGCTCCCCACGTTCCGCGGCGACGAGGCGAAGCCTTCAAGCGTTGCTCCGGAGGCTGTGACCTCGAGTCCGGGGTGACCTGGCGGGCTGCCGAAGGGAGTGACGGAGTCGGAGCGGGGGATTATTCCGATTGCGCCGGGGGCTGGTGATTCCCTGCCTGTCCAGTGCGGCCGGAGCGACAGACGACGATTCGTCCTAACGTCCGCCTGCATCAGAACAAGCAAGTTGACATTCGCAGAAATCGGGTGATAACGTAGGCAAGCTGTTCTCCGTTCTGCTCTGCCCTTGTCTGCGGGACTCTCATACGGGTTCTGAAGTCAGGTCCGCACCGCAGGTTGCGCCTTTGTGAGGCGCAATCACATAGAATGGACGACAGTCCCTTTCCTTCTGGCCGCCCTCATTCCCCCCGAGACGTCCTGCTCTTGGGGAGGGAAGGTTGGCCTGTCATCCGAAATTCGGTCGAGGACGAACGGCCGCCGTATCGGCTCGCCTGAGGACTCGACTTTGCCGCAGACATTTCCCGAAAGCCGCACGACGCCTCTTTCGTGAAACGTCCCTGTCGAAGGACCACCCCGTGCCAGGTTGCCCTGCCTTGCTGCCGGCTTTGCCGCGGTCCGCGTCACTGACAACGCGTCCTTCGAGACTTTCGGCATTCTGCGGGCTGCTCCTCCTGTGCGGCCTGGCGCTCCCTGCTGCGACTTTCGGCCAGGAGACCGCTGCTCCCCGTGTGACGACGGAAGCGGAGAAAGAGTGGTCGAAGAAGAACTTCACGTGGCTGAAGGCGCTGAAGACGTCACAGCCTTCGGGTCAAGAGAAGGAAATCATCGTCACCGGCGCGAAGCACTTCGTCGGCCGGCTGACCAATCCGGACAACGCAAGCCGCCTGCTGGGCCAGATCGACCCGTTCATCACGCTCATCTATGGCCCCGGGACAAGTGCCGGCGCCCGGGCAATCGTGCACCAGACCGTCGTCGAGTATTGCCGGGAGCTCCTCACGGCGAACCCTCCGTTTCCGGAAGTCGTCAACACAAATCTTGTCATCCTGCTGAGCAAGCTCGTCGCGGCTCCGGCCAATACCCAGAAGCAGACTCCCGCCGTTCCGTTCGTGGCCACGATCGGCCCGCTCCAGGCGGTTCTGAACTCGGAGGTTCTGACGCTTCCCCCGAAGATTCGCGCCGCCCGCACGCTTGGAATCGTCGCCCTGAACGCGGTCCCCGGTGTCCAGGGAGGGGATCTTTCGATCCGCGAAAAGGACGCGATCGTGGCGGACCTTCTCAAGGCGCTGAAGTCCCCTGCCGCCCAGGGAAAAGGGGTCGGCCCCTGCTGGTATCGCGAGGCGCTGGTCGAGGCCCTCGGAAACTGCGACCTTCCGCTGACGCTCGCCGGACTGAGCACGCCGATTGACGCACTCATGGACCGGCTGGTCGATCGTCAGGAGGACCTTCAGGTCCGGGGAGCGGCGGCCCGCGCCATCTCGCAGTTGAAGCTCAACAACACCTTCAATCTCCACCTGATCATTCACGAGACCGCGATCTTTCACCTCCAGCTCGCGCTCGACTACAACGGGACCCCCGTCGCCAACCGGACCGGTTCCTTCAAGTGGGGAGCCGCGTATGGTTTCTTTGCGTTCAAGCCTCAGAACGAAAACGACGCGAAAGTTCGCGGCTGGGGATTCCTCAACCTCGCCTCCCAGGCGCCGCTCGTGAACGGGGCGTACCAGGAGTGCTTCAAGATCACGAAGGCACTGCTCAGCGTGCCGGTCCAGCAGACCGTTCCGGGAGCGGACATCACGTCCCTGAAGGACTGGCTCACGAAGAATCCTCCGGCTTCCCGTAAGGCGACGCCGAAGAGCCCGGAAATCCCGGCCCCGGACAAGCGGCAGGCGTACGACCTCCCCGGCGCGCAGGCAGGTCCTGGGAAGACGCCGCCGAAAGAGACGACAGCGGACGGAAATCTTCCGATGGCCGCCAAGGGAAACGGTTCGATGCCTTAGAGCCTGTGGCTCAGTCATCGAAAACCCCTGGGCATCTGGGGCCATCGAACTCTCTGGATGACCGGGAGCTCCTGCGTCTCGGATCACCCGAAGTCCGCCCGCTTCAGGAGTTTCGAGCGACCCGGCTCTCAGGGGTGGGAATCAGACTTCGCCGTAGGGGCGGAACTGGCTCCGATTTCTCCTCCGGGCTATTCTTTGAGGACGGCTCGTCGGCACGCGTTTCCTTGCGCGGAACCGGACAGAAGCCGCCGCATCGCCTGACGGTAGAGACCTGGAATCCCATGACGATCTCAGTCACCGAGTACTTCCAGACACGCAAGGATGACCGGAAGAAGGAAACCCGGTACATCAACGTCATCAACAAGGACAACTGCACCAGCTGCCAGTCCTGCGCGACTGTCTGCCCGGTCGACTGCATCTACGAAGTCCCCGGGGGCCCCGGTCAGAGCTACCACCAGATCGACACGTCGCGGTGCATCGGCTGCCAGATGTGCTACCGGTCGCCCAACGACAGCACCGACATCTACACGCTGACGATCTGCCCGTGGAACGCGATCGACATGCTCCACAATCCGAACGTCAGTCCGGATGCCCAGTCGATCCTCGCTCCGTACTGGAAGGGAGACGAAGAGAAGCTCCCCTGGCCGAAGCTCGAGGAGTACGGCTACCAGCTCTTCCTCGACGGCCAGGTCTTCATCCCGACGAAGCGTCAGGATCTCCTCGACGTGCTCAACTGGCTCGCCCAGCCGAAGTGGCTCTACAGCGAGGATGGCGAGACGGTCGCGATCGTCCAGCGGACGGCGGAAGACGCCGAGAAGGTCCAGTTCGACGCGACCCCCGAGGGGCGCGCTCTCCTCGACTGCATGTATCCGGACTGGAAGCGGATCTTCATGGACTAGGCGGTCCGAGGCCTGCGTCGGCTTCCTCCCCGGACGGGATGTGGCTCTAGAAACGCTGGCCAGGTACGCGCCCGTGATCAATGCGGGGCGGCCTGAAAAGCGGGCAGATTAACCTCTTGCGGAACGGCCGGCCCTTCAGGCCTCCGCTGCTCATACTGATTTGATTCCCCCGGCCCGGTGGGCCGGGCTGGACGAATGAATGGCCCGTTGGGCCGAAGAACAATCCGGTCGGCCTGCGTCAGCGATTGCGGTTGAGATGGCAGACGACGCAGGAGAGGGTCATCGTTTT
>JAEYWB010000494.1 GCA_023429275.1 Planctomycetota bacterium | reverse complement strand
GATCCTGATCCACCATGTCTGAACCGACTCCATCCGGCTCATTTCCGAAGACCCTCTCACGCGAGGCGCGGCGCGTGCTCGGCGTTCTGATCGAAAAGGGCTTCACGACTCCCGATCAGTATCCGTTGACGCTCAAGGCGACGACCTCCGGCGCCAACCAGAAGAACAACCGCGATCCTGTCACGAACTACAGCGAGGACGCGATCGAGGAAGCACTCGAGCAGCTTCGGGCTGCGGGAATCGTCGCAACCGTTCACACCGACGGCGGACGGACCGAGCGGTTCCGGCACTACGTCCGCAAGCTCGTTCCGATTTCCGAATGTCAGCTCGCCGTGTTGGGCGAACTGCTGCTGCGGGGCCGGCAACAGGTGGGCGAGCTTCGGTCGCGAGCCAGCCGGATGTTCGCGATCGACTCTCTCGAAGACCTGAGGACCGAGCTCAAGACGATGCTGGAAGCGGGCTGGATCCAGGTGAACGGCCCGCTCGACCGCCGCGGTGTCGAACTCGATCACACGTTCTACGCCCCCTCGGAAAACCGGACGCTCGCCTATCAGGAAGGGGCCGTCTCAGTCGATGAGCCCGCAGGAGAGTCACGCGGGGACGGGAACCGAAGCTCGGCGCCTGTCGCGTCGACCAGTTCCGCGTCGACCAGTTCCGCCCCGGACGCGGTTGTGACCGCCCTTCAGGAACAGGTCGCCACCCTCTCGGGACGCGTCGAACGCCTCGAGCAGCAGCTCGACGAGATGCGAAAGGCGCTCGGGATCTCCTGATCAGCCCCGGCAGTCGACGGAGCATCCGATCGATCAGCCGGAACGCGATAGCGTCCGGTTCCAGGAACGTTGCTCCGCTCAACAGGTCAATCAGCGGCACAACGACTGGCCCTGAGCGCGCCTCTCTCAAGGGCACCCCTTTGAAGGTGGCAAGCCGCAGTATCTGCTCAGGTCTTCAGTGCTGTTGCCTGAACGTGTCTCTTCCGGCCCAAAGGGCCATTCGTTCGTCCAGCCAGGCCCATCGGGCCCCATCGGGCCTGGGACCGGTCGAGATCAATGCCGAGCGGCCTGAAGGGCCAGCCGTTCGACGACTTGGCGAACGGCCGGCCCTACAGGCCTTCGCTCCGTTTCTGCCGTGAATCACCCGGCCCGTTGGGCCGGGCTGGACGAACGGATAGCCCTTCGGGCCGCCAGGTCCCCTGCTGCCAAGTATTGACCAACGCGAGCCTCCCCCCTTCGCCACCTTCAAAGGACTGTCTCTCAAGGGCGGTCAGGCCGCTCCCCTGAGCATCGCATGACGGGACGTCACAGTTGCTTCGACGGAACCGTGGCCGGTCGGGTTCGCGGGCGGTATGGTGGGGGTCGATCGACCGACTTCCCTCACGCCTCGGAGACTCCTGCATGTCGCGCCCCGCCTTCGATTCGACTCCTCCCCTGGCCGCCCCCGCATTCTCGCGACGCCGGTTCCTCAAAACGTCTCTCACCGGAGTCTCGGCCCTCGCACTCCCTGCGTTCGCCATCGGAGAAGAGGCGGATCCCTACCACGGGCTCAAGATCGGGCTGCAGAGCTATACACTGCGGAACTTCTCTGTCGCTGACGCCATCGCCCACTCGAAGAAGCTCGGCATCCACTACTGGGAGTCGTTTACGAAGCATGTCCCGATGACGACCGTTCCCGGCGCCGTCGCGGCGGCCAGGAAGCAGCTCTCGGACGGCGGCATCACGATGCTCTCGTACGGCGTCCTGCCGTTCGACGGAAACGAAACGAAGGCCCGCGAGGCGTTCGACTTCGCCAAGGCGATGGGCCTGCTGTCGCTCAGTGCCGACCCGACCCCCGACAACAAGACGTTCGATCTCCTCGACAAGCTGGTCGCCGAGTACGACGTCGCCATCGCCATCCACAATCACGGCCCGGGGCACCGCTACGACAAGGTGAGCGACGTCGAGAAAGTGGTGAAAGACCGGCATCCGAAGATCGGAGCCTGTGTCGACACGGGGCACTACCTGCGGAGCGACGAGAACCCGGTGGAGGTCATCGACCGGCTGGGGGCCCGCGTGTTCGGCGTCCACCTGAAGGATGTCCGGACGATCCGCGACCCGAAGGAGCAGGAGAAGGCGGCCGAGGGGCTGCCGAAGGGGCGTGTCGACCAGCTCAAGCGTGAAGGGAAGCTCTTCACCGTCCTCGGCGAAGGGGAGCTCGACGTGAAGGGGTGTCTCAAGCTCCTGAAAGACCGCAAGTTCGCCTACTGCGTGGCAATCGAGTACGAAGAGAACGCCGACAACCCGATCGCCGACGTGGCCGCCTGCCTGAAGTGCGTCCGCGAGTCGCTGGCGTAGAGAAAGTTGTCAGTTGTCAGTTGTCAGTTGTTGGTCGGGCCCCGGCCGGTTCGACTGAAAACTGATGACTGATAACTGACGACTGAAAACTCCCTACTTTTTCAGCATCGCGACTGTCTGCCCGTGCAGCGTCGTGCCGTTGGTCGCGAGGAGGTCCGGCTCATCCAGGACGAAGGAGCCGTTGTCGACGCGGGTTACCTTTCCCCCCGCCTCTTCGACCAGCAGCACGCCCGCGGCCATGTCCCAGGGCTTGAGGCTTGTCGACCAGAAGGCGTCGACCCGGCCGGAGGCGACGCAGCAGAGGTTCAGCGCCGCCGACCCGCTCCGCTGCACCGACTGGGCGACATCGAGCGCCCGCAGGAATCGCTCGATCGCCTCGTCGGAGCGCTCCACCTTCACAGGCAGACTCGCCATGCACATCGCCTGAGCCGCTTCCGTCGTCTGCGAGACGCGGATTCGCGTCCCGTTGAGCAGGGCGCCGCAGCCGCGGTGGGCCGTAAACATCTCGTCGCGGGTCGGATCATAGATCGCCCCCGCAACCAGCTTCCCCTCCTTCTCGACGCCGACCGAGACGGCGTAGTAGGGAAACCCGTGGACGAAGTTCGACGTCCCGTCCAGCGGATCGATCACCCAGCGGATCGACGAGGGGCGATCGTCGATGCAGAGTCCCTCCTCGCCGAGGAAGCGGCATCCGGGAATCCGTCGCTCGATCAGATCGAAAATCGCCTGCTGAGAGGCGTAGTCCGCCTCGGTCACGAGATTGGCGGGGCTCTTTTCGCGCGCGGTGAACCGGGACCGCCACTGCTGGAGGATCCGTCCCCCAAGGCGGGCTGATTCTTCACAAAGGGTCGCGAGTTCCTGATACACAGAAGGTTGAGAGT
>JAEYWB010000490.1 GCA_023429275.1 Planctomycetota bacterium | reverse complement strand
GTCGCGCCGAGATGGTCGCGTCAAACTCCGTCACTCCTTCGCCGGCTTCTCGACGGCGCCGAGTTCCTTCTTCGGCGCGACCGGCAACGGCTCGCCCGTGTCCTGCGGGTAGAGCAGGATCCGGTCGTGCGAGAGGAGCAGAAGGTCCGCCCGTCCGTCGGAGGTGACATCCGCGATGAGGCCCTCTCGCGGCTGAATGCCTCCGCGCGATCTCTCATGGAACCGCTTCTCCTCGAACACCTTGAAGCTCAGGCCCAGCTTGATGTTCCCGTCCGCCGCCCGCGTCACGAGCTGGACGGTATGGTTCTCGGACTCGAGGATCGCGATGTCGCTCCGTCCGTCGCCATTGAGGTCGCCGGCGACGAGGTCCATCAGGAACGCGTCTTTCTGAGCGCTTTCGAACGTGGCGAGCTCGTCGAGCTCGAAGTCGGTCTGGCCGCTGTAGAGGACGCCGAACCGGCCGGCCCCGAACAGGATGAGATCGTCCCGGCGGTCGTTGTTCAGGTCCGCGACGGCGAGGGACTTGTAGGGAAACTTTCCGATCTCGATTTCCCGCCAGGGGACGTAGGTCTCTTTCTCGCGGCGGTGGATCCGAAGCTTGCCGAGTCCGGTATCGACCAGGACGAGTTCGTTCCCGGGCTGGCCGTCGAGATCGATCGTCGCCACCCCCTTGAGCTTCGTGTTCGACTCGAGCGAGTTGAACTGGTCGCGGACCTGCCAGCGCTTGTTCTCGTCGAGACGGAGGTTGCGGGCAAAAGTCCCTTGCGCGACCAGCAGGGCCGGTTCGTTCAGCACCCCGACTTCGATCGATCCCGCATCAACGTCGCCCAGCTGCACCCCGCCCGAGATTGTCACCAGTTCGGGCACCCCCTTGGGGCCGGTGAGGAACAGGAGCGGCGGCTTGTTGCCGAGGAGGCAGAGAAAGTCCTTCTTGCCGTCCTGGTTGACGTCGGCCGAAATCAGCTTCGTCGGAACGTCTTCCGTCTTGATCTCGATCTCGGTGGAGTCGTTGGGGAACTTGAAGCGCTCCCACTCCCCGGCGACCGACCGCTTCACGGCGCCGAGCGTGATCTTCGACGGACCGCGGCCGACCTTCTCCTGGAAGAGAGCCACGATTTCCTCCCGGTCGTCGTCATCCAGGTCGACCAGGTCGAACGCCACGACCGTTCCGGAGGTGGCGAGCGTCTCGGGGAAGCCGAGCCGGCCTTCGTCGAACTTGGCGATCCCGAGCGTGTTCTCCTTCGAGCTCAGGACGACCACCTCATTGCCCGGAAGGCCATCGAGCTCGGCGATCCGGATCTGCTGTGCTCCAAGGTAGCTGGGGAATGCCGTTCCCAGGTCGAGCCCGCCGCTCTTCTGCTGGCGGAACACCATGACCTGCGCAGCCCCGGGGACCGTGACGATGACATCGGGGAGCATGTCTCCATCAATGTCGCCGATCGTCGCTTCCCCGGTATCGCGTCCTTCCCCCCCGACACCGTACTGCACGAGGCGGGTCGCCGGCTCGCCGGGACGGGCCTGCGGCGTCTTGAGTTTCAGAACGCGAAGACGATTCGTCTTCGCGTCGATTGCGAGGACTTCGGCCCCGGGCTGGCCATCGATGTCGTACAGGGTCACTCCCCGCGGATCCTTGACACCGAACTGGATCTCGGGACCGAGCAGGCCGCGGGAGTCCTGGAGTCGTCCGCAGAGGACCCGCTCGTCCTGATCCTTTGCAAGGTAGAACAGGTCGTTCCGGCCGTTGCCGTCGAGATCCTGGACCATCCCGAGCCCGAGGTCCGCTCCGGTGTTCCGGAACTCGACCGGGGTGGCGAGCGTCCCGTCCTTCTGCTGGTAGAGGACGTACGTGCTCTTTTTGCCGAGGACGGCGACGTCGGCGAGTGTGTCGTTGTTGAGGTCGCCGGCGGCGACGGTCCAGGCCGCGGCGGTCACGTCCGCCAGCCGGAACTCTTTCTTCTCGGTCCAGTCGCCTGCCGCGGGCTGATAGCGGACGACGAGCCGGTCCGGGTTGCCGAAGTAGACGAGGTCGGTCCGCCCGTCACCGTTGAGATCGGCCGCGGAGAGAGCGGGAACCTCGCGGTCGACCGGGAGCTTTCGCTTCTCGAACCGCCAGTGGCTGCGGATATCGTTGACCTTGGCCAGGGCCTCTTCCGTCAAGGGGGCCGAGGGACGCTGAATCAAAAGATCGATGCGACTGTGGCTGTCGTCGACGATCGCCAGGTCGGTTTTGCCGTCGTTATTGAAATCCCCGGCGACCATCGAGTGGGACCGGTTCTCGAGCTTGAAGATCTCGACCGGCATGAACCCGTAGTACTGGGAGAGTTCGACCGGAAGGTCCTCGTCGTCGGCGGCCCGGGCGGCCGTTGTGACCAGGAACAGGGCCAGGGTGGCGACGGTCAATCTCGCTCGATGCATTGTGTCGGTTCTCCTGCCGTGGCCGGGAGTTCGCCGGCCGGGACGCCTCATTTGAGCGACGGGACCGATCCGGCACAAACCCGGGGCTTCCGGTGAGTAGCCGTCAGCCGTCAGCAGTTTGCTGAAAGCTGAAAGCTGATCGCTGACCGCTCTAGGCCGCGAGGAGGGCTCCCCCGGCCGGTTGTGCCGCCTGTGCCGGGCGTGCCGGTCACACTGGAGAGGTTCACGGTGCCGGGGAGTCGGCTTTCGGCAACACGCCCGTGGTGTGACCTAGGGTTGCAGCGTCCTCTCCCTCAACGTCGAGCCGACCTTCATGTTGCGCCGGATTCTCTCGCAGGTCTTTCCGAACCCCGCGATCGCCCTGGGAATACTCCTCGCGGCGACCGTCGAAGGACTGCTCCTCCTGAAGGCCCCGCATCACGTTTACTCCACCGGGGGGCCCGTCCCCTGGCTGACGGCGCTCTACTTCGCCTGGTTCTGGCTGACCGCCGGCTGGATCGTGTGGGGGCTTGCACGCGGGTGCGAGGCAATCCGCGGGCGGTTCGGCCGCGGGGCGGGTCTCGCGTCGGAGTTCGCCGTCGGCGCAGTGCTGACTGGGGCGCTCCTGCTGCACATCGCCAGCTGGGGGCTCTATCTGCGGACGGGCCGCTTTGCCAATATCGAAGGCTTCGTGTTCATTGCGGTGAATCCCTCCGCAACGATCTGGTCGGACCTGACCGTGCAGGAACGGTTCGCCCTCTCTCTCCTGGCTGTCGGCGGCGTCGCGGGGCTGCTCACCTTCCCCTGGCTGCTACGGACGATCGGTCGTCAGTCGTGGAACCATGTCGCACTGCGGCAGGTTGATGCGGGTGCGGCCACTGTCGGCGAGCCAGCGGTCGCGGTCCTCAATCCGGTCCGCTTCTGGCAGGGAATGACAGTCGCCCTGCTGATCCCGGGGATGCTCGTCGCAAACGACGAAAGCGGCCATCGCAAGATGATGCGGGTCGACGCTCTCAAGAACAGCGTGAACCCGCCCCTGACCCTGGCCCTCTCGGGGATCGAGCTCCTGCTGACGGAACCGATCGAACCTTGTCTTTCCCCGAAGACGCTCGTCCCGCGTGCCCAGTCCGAAGCCTGGACTCCCACGCCGTTGTCGACCGGTGAGAAGCCCCCTTCCGTCATCATCCTGGCGGTCGAATCGCTCCGAGCCGACGTCGTGAACCTCGTCCATCAGGGGCAGGAGGTCATGCCGCACCTGAACCGGCTCGCGCGCCAGGGAGTCCACTTCACGAACGCCTACGCCCAGAGCACGCATTCGGACTACGCCGACGTCTGCATCGTCTCGTCTCTGTACCCTCTGCGGACGAGGTGGCACCACTACTACCGCCAGGCAGACCCCTGGCCCAAGACGCTCGCCTTCGATCTCTTCAAGAAGGCCGGGTTTCGAACCGCGATCATTTCCTCCCAGAACGAGTCCTGGGGAAGCATGGACCAGTTCCTCGAGACGCCGAACCTCGACCTGTTCTATGACGCCCAGCGGAGCGGTGCGAAGTCGTACATCTCGTCCCGCGACCCCGGGTTCGCGCACGAAATCGCGATCGGATCGCTCTCCGCGGGGCGACTCGAAGACTCCCACACGATGGATACGGCGATCCGCTGGGTGAGCGAGCGTCACGAAGCGGACGAGCCATTCTTTCTCAGCATGAACTTCCAGTCGTCGCATTTCCCTTACGAGCTTCCGGAGGGGACGGAATGCCCGTTCCAGCCGAGCCAGCTTGATGACGACGTCAGCTTCATGTACCACCCGCCGGCGAAGACTCCGCAGGTCCGGAACGCGTATTACAACGGCATTCATCACTGCGACCGGCAGATCGGCCGGATGGTGGCGGCGCTCGAACGACTCGGCCGGCTCGACGACGTGATTCTGGTCGTCCTCGGAGAGAACGGCGAAGCGTTCCACGAGAACGGCAGCGTCGGCCACGCCCGCGAGCCGGTGGAGCCGGTGATCCACACCGCGCTCGTGGTCCACATTCCAGCCCGCCTCGCGCCGCGGCAGGAGTCCTATCCGACTGAGCATGTCGACATCCTGCCGACCCTCTGCGGAATGATCGGCTGGGAGCCGCATCCCGGCTTCCAGGGACGGGACGTGCTCGCGGAGGACCGCCCGGCCCTCGACGAGCGGCTCCTCTTCTTCCATGCCAACAGTGCCGCCGCGCACGCTGACGCCGTTCAGTATGCGGGCCGATGGAAGTACCACATCAACTATCGCACGGGAGAGACCGCTCTGTTCGATCTCCAGGCGGACCGCGGCGAGTCGAACGACCTCAAGCGTTCGCATCCCGACCTCGCGACGCGTCTTCACGACGTCTTGACCACCTGGCGGGCCCGGCAGCTTGCGTACTACCACTTTCCCGCCTGCTATGAGTCCGGCCTCCCGCCGAAGCCGGTGTCGATGGCCGACCTGCCCCCGCCGGGCCCGGCCGCGAGCCGGTCCGACACGGCTGACGCTCCCACCGGCAAGAGCGGCCGATAGGCCCGTAGAGGTTAGAGGTGAGAGGTGAGAGGTTAGAGAGGTGCTGGGGGGATTCCTCTCCGTCTCTAACCTCTCACCTCTAACC
>JAEYWB010000465.1 GCA_023429275.1 Planctomycetota bacterium | reverse complement strand
GCCATGTCGCTTGCCAGATCGACGGGTACGCCGAGCGCCGCGGTCCCATAGCGGCTTTCCAGCTGTCGGGCAGCAGCTTCCGTCTTCTCAGCGCCCAGGTCCCACAGGGCGACCTCGGCGCCGAGTTCGGCAAGCGCCTCAGCGAGCGCGGTCCCGATGTGTCCCGCCGCCCCGGTGATCAGGGCGACGCGGCCGCGAAGGCTCATCAGGGCCGCGAGGGACCGCATGGTGGAGGAAGCAGGAATCAAGCAGCCCTCCGCAGTTGCTCACGACGCTGCCAGAGGAACTCCGCGAGAGCCATATCGTGTTCGGTATCGATGTCGAGCGAACGCTCGACCGGGACCGTGACGGTCTTGACCACTCCGTCGAACAGCCGGTCCTTCGTCCGGATGAGATCGGCCCGGAGGGCATACGCAACCGTTGTGATGTCGTACACCGGAGGGGCGTCCTGTCGCCGCGTCGCGCCGCCGGCGCCGGTCGAGCAGACCACGCGGGCGATCCCCCGGCTGTCGGTCGTCACCTGATTGAAGTACGGGTTCCGGTAAGGCTCGGCGACAGTCAGGATCACGTCAGGGCAGTCGGGGTCCTCGACCAGAGCTTCGACGCAGCGGTCGACATCCTCGGCAATCCGCAGTGGAGAGGTCGCCGGCACACTTACGAAGACATCCACCGGTCCTCTGGTCGAGTGAGAGTCGTAGAACGCCACCGCATGCCGCCATGCCAGCCATTCCGGAGCGGTATCGCTCGAGAGTTCCGGCGGACGGAGGAACGGCACCATCGCACCGAACTGCCGCGCGACATCCGCGATCTCCGGCGAATCGGTCGATACCAGGACTTCGTCGATCCAGCGACTCGCCAGTGCGGCCTCGATCGCGTGTCCGATGAGGGGTTTTCCGCCGACGGGGCGGACGTTCTTTCGCGGGACCCCTTTCGATCCGCCGCGGGCAAACACAAAGCCGACGATGTTCATCGCTCCACCTCCCAGATCCGTCCTTCCGCAGCGGAAAGCCGCGCCGCCTCGATCACCTGGAGTGTCGACCGCGCTCCGGCAGCGGTCTCGAGCGGGTCAGCCCCTGTTTCGACCGACTTCAGGAAATGCCGCAGCTGAGACAGGTACATCTCGTTGCGGTCGGTCGTCGCCGTCGAGGCGAGGACCGTCCATTCCTTCCGGCCGGCGTCAAACTGGCGGACCTCCTGGGCCGACCCGTTCCACTCGAGCGTGCCATCGGTCCCGACGAGGCGGCACCCGCGGTAGGCAGACCGCGCCAGCAGATCGAGATGGATCGTCCCCTGGGCACCGCCGGCGAACCGGACGGTGAGGTCAACGCAGTCGTCGACGTCGATCTCGAGCGGGCCGACCCGTCCGATCAGGGCGGACACCTGGGCAATCGGGCCCAGCAGCAGCTGGGCGTAATCGATCTCGTGGCTCAGTTCGAGCAGGGCGCCGCCCCCCAGCTCGCGGCGGGCACTGACGGTTTCGCGGTAGTCGCTCGCTGGCCGCCAGTCGGGGAGGTACTGACCGACCTCGAACCGGGCCGCCAGGATGCGTCCGATCGCTCTGCCCTGAACTGCCTCGGCGAGCCGGCGGACCGCCGGATGGAACCGGAGCGTGTAGCCGACCATGAGGATCCGGTTTCGCGATCGTGCCGTCGCGAGAAGATCATCAACCCCGCAAAGCGTGTCGCTCAGCGGCTTCTCGACAAGGACCGGCACCGCCGCATCGAGCAGCGTCCGGCAGGTCGCCACATGGAAGGGGGCAGGGGAGGCGACGACGGCCGCGTCGAGTCCCTCGCGAAGGCTTTCATCGACCGAGCTGACGACTCGTGTCGCTTCGGGGGGTGTCTCGATCGCTCGTCCGCGGCTGGAGAGGAGATCGATCCGCGCGCGCGGGTACAGGTGCCGCAGGTTCGCCAGATGGCGGCGACCGATGCTTCCCGAGCCTGTGAGCAGGAATCTCATATTCCGATCAGCTGTCGTTCCTTCGACGCTTTCGTTCAGCGACAGCGGACGCCTCCCCGGATCCGCCGGAGGCACCTCCCCTGTGCCAAGCCGCGGAGTGTTGGGCAAACTGCGGGATTCTGTCAATCCGTGTTTGCCGCGCGGGATCCGGCATCGGGGCTTGCATCGCCCCCTCCAGACGGGTGTACTCCGCATCAATGAAGGCAATTACCCAGCCTCCTATGGTGGCAGCAGTGAGGATTGCCACGCATTCCGAATGGAACGACGGGTAGACCATCAGTAGGACCCTTCGATGATGCGGATGCCCCGGATCCTGTTCGTCACTTATGGGGGAGGCCACGTAAACGTGGTCCTTCCGCTGATCCGTCGTATTCAGGCCGAAGGGTGGGCCGAGCCGCTTGTGGTGGGGCTGACGACCGCCGCTGCCGTTCTCCGGCGCGAAGGGATCCCTCACTTCGGGTTCAAGGATTTTCTGGAGCCCGGCGACGCCGATGCACTCGCCGAGGGGGACCGGCTCGTTGCCGAACTCCCCGCCGGCGGGACCGTCGATACCGAAGAGTCCCGCGCCTATCTCGGCATCAGCTATCACGAGCTCATCGAAGCGTCCGGGCGCGAGGAGGCCGAACGCCTCTACCGCGATCAGGGCCGGATTGTCTTCCTCCCGCGGAAGTACCTCGCGAGGATCCTCGACAGGCTGCGCCCCGATCTCGTCGTCGCGACGAACTCTCCCCGCGCCGAACAGGCGGCTCTCGAAGTCGCTGAAGAGCGGGGCCTGCCCTCCCTCTGCATCAAGGATCATCTCGGTGTCTGGGAGATGGATCGTCTCGCCCGCCCCGGTTTCGGTGGACGGCTCTGCGTCTTCAGCGAGTCGGTCAAGCGGGAAATCGTCGCCCGCGGCCGGCCCGCCGAAGAGATCACCGTCACCGGCAACCCTGACTTCGACCACCTCCTCCGCCCGGGTCTCGCCGAAGAAGGTCGCCAACTCCGCCGCGAGCGAGGCTGGGATGACCTCACCAGGGTAATCGTCTGGGCCTCGCACACCTGGCCCGCCCGGCCAGAGATGCCGCAGCAGATCGAACAGGGACTGCTTGAGGCCAACGCCCGGCATCCCGAATGGCGGCTCGTGATCCGCCGTCACCCGAGCGAGCCACCGCTGGATGCACCCCTCCCGCCGCGCGTGCTGTCGAGCGGCCGGGAGGAAGATCTGGCCACACTGCTCATGGCGAGCGACCTCGTCGTGACGATGCTCTCGACAGTCGGTCTCCAGGCCCGGCTTCTCGGCAAGCGGATGATGTCGATCATTCTTCCGACGGAGACTCCCGACGCCGACCTGTACCATAAGCATGGGCTCGCAACCAGGTACCTGACCGATCTTGCTCCGTTGGAGCGGTCACTGGTCGAAGCCCTCGCCGAGCCGGAGAGCTTTCCCACGGGCTTTCCGACGCTCGGCGCGGCGACCGACAACGTCCTGGCGGTCATTCGAGCGGAACTCGGTCGCCGTCCCCGGGCGTGAACGGACGATTGCCCTCGCCGAGCGCCTCGCGAGCGAGGACGGCAGCGTTCGATGCTTCCGAAGCAACAGAGTCGAGTACACTGCTTCGCGATGACACCCTGCCAGGAACAATACATCGTCTGGACGGCCCGCGCCGCCGTTGCGCTCTACCTGGGCGCGCTCCTCGCCGACACCCGCCCGCGTGGTGCGTCTTCCGATGCGGCTCCCCGTTCTCTCCTTGCCGCTCTCCTCTGGACCGCGGCCGGCCTCACCTTCGTGATTCACGTCGGACTGGCGTTTCATTTTCTTCACCACTGGAGCCATGAGAGCGCTTATCGCCATACGGCGGAACGGACGCAGCAGGCTCTTGGCTCAGCCGTCGGGGAGGGGGTCTACGTCAATTACGCCTTCCTCCTGTGGTGGCTTGGCGATCTCGTGCTCCTGTGGACCGCCCCGGCCTGGCGGACGCGCCCCTATCGCATCGCGCTTCATGCGTTTCTGGCGTTCATCCTGTTCAACGCGACCTTTGTCTTCGGACCACCGTGGTGGAGATGGGCCTCTCTGCCGATCGCGGCCGGCATGCTGGCGGGTTGGTTCCTTCTGCGACGCGGCACACAAGGCGAAGAAAAAGGCCCGACGGCGGGATCAGAGTGAGGCGGGCCAGCTCTACACTCCGCTCAACCGCCGCCGGGCTGATCAATATCTCTCCTGGACTGACATCTGTCCTGGACTGACGCCTGTTCAGCATCCTCCTCGACGCCAGGCGAATCACAATCCGGAAATCCCCTTGTCTTCGAGAAAGGCCAGCCCACCCGGCCTAGGTCTCTCCCGGACCTTACTGTCTCGAGTCGAAAATGGCTTGACTGTTGCCGCGTTTTGTCAGTCTGCCTCGCATGGCCGATTCACGCCAAGTCTCTGGGTGAATCGCCTCGACATTGCCCAGCGTCGTTCGCTTCCCGCGAACCAACCCTATTGTCGACATTGCCGTCAGCGAACTCAAGCGATCGATCTCTCTTTATTCCAATAGAGAGAACTGTCGCCTGATGAGTGACCAGTCAGTCATCAATCTGCTGCGGGAAGCAACCATCTGCACGGTCCACTGCAGCGGGTTGCGTCTGAGGAATGCCCGGAGCGTGGAGCAATGGCTCCCTCAACGGGATTGAGGGGCTTTCGTCCGACTCGACAAAAGCCTTCAGTCGGGCGAGGGCGTCGTCCCACTGCCGGGAGATGATTTCCAGCGATTCCCTCGCGTCGCGAAGCGGCTTTGGATCAAGACGGAACAGGCTTTCGCGCCCCCGACGGACCCCCTTCACGAGGCCCGCCTCCTCCAGCACGCGCAGATGTTTCGTGATCGCCTGGCGGGTGATCGTCGCCTTCTGCGACAGCTGCGTAATCGAAAGCTCTGCTCCGTCACTGAGCCGCGCCAGGAGTCTCAGCCGGACCTCGTCACCCAATGCGGCGAAGAGCGGAGCCTGCCGCTGAAGCCGGTTGATCGCGTTACGGGTTGTTGCGGACATGGGTCTCGATGTTCGTCATCTGCTCGGTCCAGCCGCCGTCGTTCATCCGAAACGCCTCCTCACGCCGCGAGGCCGGAAGAGCGTCAAACCCCGACTCGGTTACCGCGAGAACGCTTCCCTGACCAGCCGGCTCGAGGATGAACTCGACCAGCGTCGGGGGCTCGCTGGAGTAATCGACGCCCAGGTCCACAGCATACGGGTGCCAGTGAAAGGAGAACAGATGCTGCGGCTCGACTTTCTGGACATCGACCTCCATCACAAGGTGCTCGTATCCAGGATAGAGAATCCGGCCGCGGGTCGACTGGCCTGCCACGAAAGGGGCTTCGAGTGCGACACGGAACCAGGTCCCGAACTCCCTGTAGTCGGTGAGCG
>JAEYWB010000455.1 GCA_023429275.1 Planctomycetota bacterium | reverse complement strand
CAGACGCTCCGGTGGCCGGTGCGGCGGAGGGCGAGATCGATCTTGGCGATCAGGACATCGACCACGGCGGCCTGAAAACTGGCGCACAGGTCCGCCAGCCGCTGAGGCGTCATCGGCGGAGGCTGGCGGAGAGCGCCGGGCTGGCCCTGGACCTCATAGAGGAGAGCCGTCTTGAGGCCGCTGAAGCTGAATTCGAGACGGTCCTCCTTGAGGAATGTCCGGGGGAAGCGGTACGCCTTCTCGTTGCCCGAGCGGGCCGTCCTCTCGACATTCGGACCTCCCGGATAGGGAAGTCCGAGGATGGCCGCCGCCTTATCGAACGCCTCCCCTGCCGCGTCGTCGATTGTTGCCCCGATCATCCGGTAGTCGACGGCGGATTGACAGTCGTAGAGGTTCGTATGTCCGCCGCTCACGACGAGCCCGACCGCCGGAAAGATGTCCCGCCCCGCTCCGAGCCGGCAGGCGTAGAGATGGGCCTCGACGTGGTTGACGGCGATCAGAGGAATATCGAGGACCATGGCGAGCGTCTTGGCCGCCGTAAGGCCGACGAGCAGCGAACCGACCAGCCCCGGCTCCGTCACGACCGCAACAGCCGTCAGCTCCCCGGGGACGATGCCGGCGGTCTTTAAGGCCTCGTCGATGACAGGGAGAATCCTCTCGACGTGAGCGCGCGAGGCGATCTCGGGGACGACACCGCCGAATCGTTCGTGCAGCTCGGCCTGGGAGGCGACGACATTCGAGAGAACCGACAGGTCGCGGGAGATGACCGCGGCCGCGGTTTCGTCACAGGAGGATTCGATGGCGAGCAGGTAGTCCGGCATCGGGACATTATGAAGGGATTGTCGGTCCTCGCCACTCTCTTGGCAGGAAGGCGACGCTCAAGCATCAGTTGTGGCGTCGAGAAGGATGTGGGGTGATGTCATGAAGTCCCCCCTTCCCCGCCACTTCAGACGTTCATCGACGTGGACGAAGGCGCATCCGGCCGCGGCGGCTCACGTCGCAACCTCCGCCAGTGGCGAATTCCCCACACGAGCGGAACGACGAGCGACCCCAGCAGAGCCCTGCCCCACGGCCGTCCCGGAGGGACTGTCCAGACCTGGAGTTTGTCGTCATCGACCCGGGCCAGCCGTGCCGCCGGGTTTGACAGCATGACTTCGCGAGACCGGCCTGAGATCTCGAGGATAGAGCGTCGTGACGCAATATCCCACACTTCAAGTCGGCCGGAATCGAGCCTCACGCCCGCAAGCGTCCGCGGGAACCAGTTGTAGAGCCAGGAGAGACCTCGGTCTCGCAGCGTCGGTGTTTCGTCCGAGATCAGCGCCCATCGCTGCCCGAGTTGCTGGATCGGCAAGCGCTGGTCCGCGCGCAGTCCCTCCAGCAGTTGACGGTTGGCTTCGAGTTCCGGCGAAAAGCGGATGTCGGACGTGATGAGACCGGTCGTCCACCGCCAGATCAGGGTGATCGGCTCCTTGTTCGACGAGGTTCCATACGACAACAGTGTTTGATTCCCGTCGGCGAATTTCACGGAGTAAAACTCCGTATCGGCGGTCCCGCTTTCATCGAGGTGGACTTCCTGTCGCTCACTCAGCACGGAACCGCTCGCGGCATCGTAGATTCGCCACCGCTGGATTGTCCGGAGATCGGGCCGAAGAGTGGACGAGTAAACGGCGACGAGCCGGCCATCCGCAGACAGGCTCCGCAGATCTCCCGCGTCATCGATCGAACAAACGATGCTCGAACCCTCCAGATTCCAGACTGAGAGCGCCTCGCCCACAGAGTTGAGCGTGAGCATCCGCATGCCGTCGTCGGAGAACTCCATGTTCCAGAGCCCGTCGATGCTTCCCGCCCACGCTCCCTCCGACTCTTTTCCCGTGGTCAGGTCCACAGTCGAAACGCGGCTGATGCCGACCTCTTGGTGACGACGCTCGATCCAAAGACGTCTACCGGCGACACGAGCATCGTGGATACGCTCACCGATGCGGCCGGGACCGCCGGGATCGTCGGGAGGCCGGACCTGCAACGCTGCGATCCGTCGCCGCTGAAGGTCGGCGAGGTGAAACGGGCCGGAGTACGTCAAGTTCCCCAAGCGATCGACCCTGGACTCGCCGAGAACGACGTAGCGTCCGTCATCGGAAATTCCCACTAGGGAAAGCTCTTCCTCCCCGAGAGAAAACGTGAGGCAGGGAACCGGAAGGCACCAGACCAGGGCAGTGAACAGGGCTCCCCACACCAACGCCACGCATCGGAGAAGCCGGGGCCCAGGCGGAGTCATTGTGCTTCCATGGCGACTTCCGTTCGCCCCTTCGAAAGGTCGATGCAGAGATCGACGAAATCATCCTCGCCTCGCCAGGTTCCTGCGGACAGGTCGAGTCGGCGGGTCACCTCTCGCAGCTCTACGGGGCCGGAAGTCGAAGCGACGTATGGACGCGCCTTCGCACGACGCGGAATCCGGATCGTGAACTGCGGGCAGGCATACGGAGCCTTGAGCGAGACTCCGGTGTCGGTCCTGTCGATCCGCGTCAGTTCCTTTGCCGCCCAGTAGCGGGCGATTTCGCTGAGCTTCATCCATTGCAGATGGTCGTACCGGGCATGCATCCGGCGGACGACCTCCTTGAAGACCTCGAAGCCGTACTCCTCGCCGTTGTAGTAGATCCCCGGCCAGTGACAGACGAGGATCGCGGGTTCTCCGCGATTAATGACCTGAGGCAGCCGGCCCCCTTCCAGGTCGGCCGTGATAAACTGGTCCACCGTCCCTTTCTCGAGGCCGTCCCAGCCTCCGAACCAGTCGCTGGTGCAACCGATGACCGAGACAACGCACCGCGGGTCGTCCGTTTCAAGGCCGGAGGCGTACTCGACCATGGGGGCTACGCTGCGATCGTCGGTGAACAGGTGCCGGAAGTAATGCGGGATCTCGGCGCCGAAGACGTCGGCGACCGCCTCCCGCGTTCCCTGAGCGAGAGCGTCGCGGCTCCGATTGCCGAAACCGCCGGGGGTTGTCACTCCCTCGCATGCCAGGCCGGCGCTCTTGAGGATCCGCAGGGCGTAGCCGATGTAATCCGCCAGTTCGTCGGCCGACTTCCTGACGCTGAAACCGCTGTTTTCGAGGAAGGCGTCCGTCCGGTCGGGGTATGGCCGCCCGGTCTTCGTGTCGATGGCGAACGTGTGGGTCACCATCTCAGGATGGATATCCCAGTCGACCATCATGAAGTCCCGGACAAGCTTGAGGCTGTCGAGAAGTTCGCGGCGGGACCAGCCCGGCATGTCGCGATCGACCCAGCCGACGCAGGCGGGATACGGGACGATGCTGTACTTCCCCTTCACTCCCTTTTCGCGGCACCACTCGCCGAACTTGCGGACGAACGAATCCGGGATCTCGCGAGGCAGCTTGCGCCACGCCTGCTGGTAGCGTTCGGGATAGACCTCGGCGAAATGCGGGATGCAGAAGTGCGCCAGGTTCACGAGGCAGGTGCTGTCATCGATGATGAAGCTGACAGGCACCCGTCCCCGCGGGTTCAGGACGGAAACTCCTTCCGGCCGGGCGGGAGGCCGTTCTCCCGGAGGCGGAAACTCGCGGGCCTGAGCGGCAAACAGCGACGGTGTCCAGAGTGAGCCCAGTTCCGCCAGGGCCGTCCCAGCGCCCGCAGCCCATCCC
>JAEYWB010000627.1 GCA_023429275.1 Planctomycetota bacterium | reverse complement strand
GTATCGACGGGAGCGGCTTCTCAGGTCGCGAGCCACTCCTGAAAGCGTACGGTCCCGATCCTCGCGTTCTTCTCCGGCACCAGCGAGTGATCGTTCAGCTCTTCTCCGAAATAGCGGGCCTTCGGATCGGCGATCACCTTCCTGACATCGCCCTTTCCTTCCAGGGCTCGACGGACGAAGTCGCACATCGGCAGGGACTCCGGCCCACCGAGCTCCTGCATTCCATTCAAAGGAGCGGCGAGTGCGACATCCGTGAGAGCGGCGGCGACATCATCCGCCGCAACCGGCTGGAAGGCGGTCGCCGGAAGATGAACGACCCCATCGACCATCCCCGAGGCGGCGATCCCTTCGAGAAACTCGAAGAACTGTGTCGCCCGGAGGATGGTGTACGGAACCCCGCTCTCCCGGATCAGCCGCTCCTGCTCGACCTTCGCCCGCATGTATCCACTGTCGGGAAGCCGCTCGGCTCCCACGATCGAGAGGGCGACGTGGTGTCCGACACCGGCGGCCTTCTCCGCCGCAAGCAGGTTCCGGCTCGACTTCGCGAAGAACTCCATGACCGGTCCGTCCTCGAACGACGGGGAGTTGGCGACATCCACCACGACATCCGCTCCCGCGAGGGCTTCGGGCAGCCCCTCACCGGTGACCGCATTGACGCCCGACCGGGGGGAAGCCGCGACCACCTCGTGACCGCGTTGACGCAGGTTCGCCACCAGCCTGGTGCCGATGAGTCCGCTGCCACCGATGACGACGATTTTCATGAGAGTTCTCCGTGTCAGAGTTCGTGTCGCTGGACCGGCTCCGACGAACGGTGGGCCGGAGATCGAGAAAGGCGTTCTCAGCGGGGGGGAGATTGGGACGCGATGTTGTCCGGATTTCGTGCGGTCCGGGTTCGCGTCCACTCTCGCTTGCCTCCCGCGGGTTCGAGGGCCGAGTTGACGACCGATGAGGTCGCCCCACAGAGCGAGGTGGCCCCGCTACTTCTTCTCGGGAATCGCGACCTCCTTTGCATCGCGGGGATGGACCACGACGGCGATGAGCCGCGTCTTCCCCTTCTCGGACGGGTTCCGGGAGACGCGGTGCAGGTGGCCGGTCGGTTCGTAGAACGTCTCCCCCGCCTTAAACCTCTTCGTGGGCTCGTCGTTGATCCCGAGTTCGTACTCTCCTTCCAGCACATACACGAACCCGGGGCCCGGATGCCGGTGGGCTTCGCCCGCTTCGCCGGGTCCGATCGTGACCTCGACGAACGAAACTCTCGCTTCCTTGCCATCCAGCTTTTCCTGAATGTCTTGTGCCGCGAGAACTTTCACCGATTCACCGCCATGCTCATGGCCTCGATCGGCGAAGGACATTCCAGCGATGCCGCAGCCCAGCCCGAACACCAGGACGATTCCGATACGCATCATCTCCTCCCGTGAAAGTTGGGTCGGCGGGAGCGTCCCGCGTTCGACTTCACCAACGAGGACGGATGCGACGTTCGGGATGTGACAGAAGAGCACAAAGATGCTGGAAGTCGGGCGGCCTTCCTGGAGGCCCGTGGATTCAGATCGCCTCTCAAAAGGGGAGATCGGCCGACGAGCTACCCATACAACCTGCAGCGGCTGTCCGGCTAACCGAATGTGAAGGTCATGAAAAGCTCTCTGCGCTAAGAACCGGTCGCCGCGTGGCCCCTGAGACGGCTGCTTGACAGAGCGTCAGACCGCTTGTAAAAACTAGATTCAACTCCTTACGGGGAAGGAATTTAGCGTCGTTTCACCTCGCGGGCCCCTTCGTGAGGGTTTGACGCAAATTCTTTCCTGGCATTGGGTTGGATGATTATGCCACCCACCCGGATCGCGTCAGGGAATTGGTCATCGGGTTTTCTCGTCGTTGGCGAGACGGGTCGGGACGGAACCGGTCCTGGGTGTCCAAACGAGTTCGGCCAGCAGACCCGGATTTTCCATGGCTAAGAAGACGACGGCGGCCAAAAAGGTTTCGAGCTCCGCCCCTGCTGCTCCTCGCACCAAAACGGTCGCCAAGCCATCGAACGCGGCCACTGCCGCTCCGCCGGTCAAGGTTGTCCGCAAGAAGACCGCCGCCTCGACGGAGAACGAGGTTAAGGCGGTCGACAAAGAGATCGTCCGGCTGCTCAATCGCCGGATGGAGCTGACCCTCGCCACGCTCGAGGATCTCAAGGATCGCCACCAGGTCTGGTTCGACCCGAACATGGACCAGGAGCTCTGGGATCGAATCGACCAGCTCAACCAGAATGGATCCCTGGCGGTCTCGGTCCTCCGCTCCTGTTTCCGCGAAGTCATCTGTGCGGCCCGCAACAAGGTCAAGGTGGTCCGTGTTGCGTATCTCGGCCCTCCGTTCAGCTTTACGCACCTGGCAGCCATCGAGCGGTTCGGCAAGAGTGCCGACCTCGTCCCGGTCAACACGATCGCTTCGGTCTTCGAAGAAGTGAACCGCGGCCACGCCGACTACGGCGTCGTTCCGATCGAGAACAGCACCGACGGACGGATCGTCGACACACTCGACATGTTCACCCGGCTCCCGCTGCAGATCTGCGGCGAAGTGCCGATGGCGGTTCATCACAACCTGATGTCCCGCACCCCCCGCAGTGAGATTGTCGAGATCTACAGCAAGCCGCAGGCGCTCTCGCAGTGCCGCGACTGGCTGGCCCGGAACATGCCCCGCGCCCGGACGCACGAGGTGACCAGCACCTCGACTGCCGCCCAACTGGCCCGCGACAAACCGGGGGCGGCCGCTGTCGCCAGCAAGCAGGCGGCGGTGCAGTACGACCTGCAGATTGTCGCGGAGAAGATCGAGGACAACAGCCACAACATCACCCGGTTCGCGATCATCGGCGACGATGACACGAAGCCGACCGGCCGCGACCGGACCGCACTGCTGCTGCAGATTCCGCACGCCCCGGGAGCCCTGAGCGACGCCCTCCAGGTCTTCAAGAACGCCAAGATCAACCTGACCTGGATCGAGTCGTTCCCTCTCCGTGGGGTGGAGAGCGGATACCTGTTCTTCCTCGATTTCGAGGGGCATGCG
>JAEYWB010000363.1 GCA_023429275.1 Planctomycetota bacterium | reverse complement strand
CTGTGCACTCTGCGTCGAGCCCTGCCCGGTCGACTGTATCTTCATGGGCTCGAATCACGATCTGAGCTGTTTCAGCCGCGATGGCTGCATCGTCGACTACGCCAAGGTGCCATTGGAAGTGGCTTGGGGGCAGGCGACCCTGAACCCGACCGCCGTGGCGGAGTCCAAGGTGCTGCACAAACCGGTCTGGGTCAAAGGGGAGCCCTCCCCCTTCGCATTTGCCGGCTCCGAGGAACACTGATCGACTGAGAGTCCGCCATGCCTGCCGCCCCTGGCCCCGTATCTCCTCACAAGCTGTTCACGGTCGCGGAAGCGAACCGGACGCTGCCGCTCGTGAAGGTGATCGTCAGCGACATCGTCACGCTCGCTCAGGACGTCAAGGACCGGCAGGAGCGTCTCCGCGAGCTGCGCGCCCGCCGCACCTCGGCCCGCAAGACCAGCGACGCCCACTCCGAAGAAGTTCACCAGATGGAGGAGGAGCTCGAAGCGGACGTCGAGCGGCTCCGGGGCTTCATTGACGAGCTGAACAAGATTGGCGTCGAACTCAAGGATCCCCTGATGGGCCTTTGCGATTTCCGATCGCTCATGGATGGCCGCGAGGTGTACCTCTGCTGGCGGCACGGTGAGAACGGAATCGAATACTGGCACGAACTTGACGCCGGCTTTTCGGGTCGGCACAGCCTGCTGGAGCGGGCGGATCGGTAAGCTCCGCGAAGACGCGTAACCGCTGCCGGTCCTGCAAGTCCTGGATGACCCCCCAACACTGATTCGCTCATGACCGACCTGAATGTTCACTTCCTGCTGGCGATCATTGCAGGAGCATCGCTGATCCTGGTGCCGCTGGTCATCGGCCACTTCGTCCGCCCGTCGCTGCCGACCGAAGAGAAGGACGCGGCGTACGAGTGCGGCGAGCCGGCGATCGGATCGAGCTTCATCCAGTTCGACTCCCGGTTCTATGTGGTCGCCCTGCTGTTCATCATCTTCGACGTCGAAGTCGCGTTCTTCTTCCCCTGGGCACTGATCTTCGGTTCCGCGACACAGCTCGCCGATCCGTCGCTTCCGACGGTCGTCCGCTCGAACCTGACGGACCGCATGCTCGACCTCCCCGCCGGAACGACGACGAGCGAGACGGCGATCTCCGCCGCCGACGCTCACCTGATCGCCCAGCTCGGACTCGGGGACATCGCCGTCTTCTTCGGCGTCCTGGTCCTCGGATTCGCCTACGTCTGGAAGCGCGGCGACCTCGACTGGGTGCGGGCGATGATCGAACAGGCCAAGAGCAATTCCGCCCGCTCGCGGCCGCTGCCGCCGACCACAGTCCTGGAACAGACTCCCGCTCCGACCACTGTCTCCTGAGCCCGGCTGCTCAAGCTGACGACTGAAAACTGACGACTGATCACTCTCCATGACCATCCAGCAAATCCACGAGCGGCTGCTCGGCAAGTTCGGTCCCGAGCGGATCGTCGCCCTCCACGAGAAGGCGAAAGACCCGTGGATCGAAGTCGCGCCGGCGGCCGCCTCCGAAGTCGGCCGGTACCTCCGGGACGATTCCGAGCTTCAGCTCGACCACCTGTGCGACCTGACCGGCGTCGACTATCTCGAGACCGATGCCAAGCTCGCACCGAAGTTTCCGTACACGCCGCACGTCGAGGTGGTCTACCACCTCTACAGCTACAACCGGAAGCACTCGTGCGTCATCAAGGTGAAGCTCCCGCGATGGAAGAACGACCAGCCCGGTGAACTGCCGGAGGTCCCGACCGTCTCGAACATCTGGCCGATCGCCGACTGGCACGAGCGCGAGTGCTTCGACCTGATGGGGATCCGCTTCCTCGGCCATCCCAATCTCGTCCGCATCCTGTGTGTCGACGACTGGGAAGGACACCCGCTCCGCAAGGACTATGAGTTCCCGAAGGAATACCACGGGATGCGTGGCTGAGGTCGTAAGACGCGTGCTAGCTGATTGAGAACTGCGAAGTATCAAGGAGCAGGTATCAAGTATCAGTTCAGGCAGTGGTGTGAGAGTTCCTTGATACTTGATACTTCTGACTTGTCACTTCTTCCGAAGCGCAGCGAAGGAAGCCCATGAGTGTTGCCCAGATCGACGACCAGCGGGTGATCGAGTTCGACGTCCGGACGGACGAAATGCTCGTCAACATGGGCCCGCAGCATCCGAGTACGCACGGCGTGCTTCGGCTGCTCCTCCGGACCGACGGCGAAGTCGTCCATGAGGTGACGCCGCACATCGGCTATCTCCACCGCTGCGCGGAGAAGATCGGCGAGAACCTGACCGGCCCGCAGTGGATCCCCTACAGCGACCGGATGGACTACCTGGCCGCGATGAACATGAACCTGGGGCAGGCCCTGGTGTTCGAAAAGCTCATCGGCATGGAAGTCCCCGAGCGGGCGATGACGCTGCGGCTGATCATTACCGAGCTCAACCGCATCGCGAGCCACCTCGTCGGCATGGGTGCCTACGGCCTCGACCTCGGCTCATTCAGCCCGTTCCTGTATGCCTTCCGCGAACGGGAGATCATCCTCGACCTCTTCGAAGAGGTCTGCGGCGCCCGGCTGACCTACAGCTACATCACGATCGGCGGGGCGACACACGACCTGCCGAACACGATCACGATTCCCCCCGGCCTCGCTTCGCTGACCGGCAAGAGCCCGAACCTCCAGATGACCTGGACGGACGCGTGCCTCCTGTTCCTCGAGTGGCTCGAGAAGCGGATCGTCGAATACCACACGCTGCTGACGCGCAACTCGATCTTCATCAAGCGGACGGCCGGCATCGGCATCCTGCCGCGGGACATGGCGATCGGCTACGGTTGCACGGGTCCGGTCCTGCGAGGGAGCGGAGTCGACTTCGACCTCCGCCGCGACGGCGAGCCGATCTACACCCGGATGTACGAGGGCTACAAGTACGACGTCATCGTCGCCCCGTTCAAGGACGCCCCGCCGGAAGCGGTGCTCGGCGACAACTGGTGCCGTTTCTACGTCCGGATGCTGGAAGTGGTGCAGTCGATCAGTCTCGTCCGGCAGGGACTGGCGAAGTATCCGTCGACGGCCGGAGCGCACCGCGTTCCGTACAAGATGACCACGAAGCTCCCGGTCGACGAGGCCTACCTCGAGACCGAGTGCCCTCGCGGCCAGATGGGTTTCTACATCGTCGGCGACGGCCAGGCCGAACCGCTGCGGGCCCGGGCGAAGAGCTCGTGCTTCTGCAACCTGTCGGTGACCGGCCCTCTGTGCCAGGGAGTCCTGATCGCCGACATCCCGGCGATCGTCGGCTCCCTCGACATCGTCATGGGCGAGATCGACCGGTAGCCGCGCGACAACGTGTCACAGACTTTAGAGAGCGACCTTTTCAGGTCGCTCTTTTCGTTGGTTGACGGACGGTCGAGGGATGCGCGAGGCTGGGGCATGGCGTCCCTGGTCCTGGCTTCGTCATCGGACCGCATCGTGTTCGACGACAGCCTCGGCTTCGCGAAGATCGACTTCCGGAAGCATCCGCAGCTCGACCGGATCGGCCGGAGTGATCAGGGAGTCCTGCCGATCGAGCCCTGCAAGATCCTTCCTCACTGGCGGTTCAAGATCCCGGCTGAAGCGAAGAAGTCGTCGGCAAAGATCTTCCGGATGCTTCTCGCCTACCTGATGGGCGGTGACTTTCCGGGCGCCGACATGGCTCGGAAGTTCCTGCAGATGGCTGGCCCCGATCGCGGTGTGACGCGAACGACAAGGGGGGCCGCGAGTACAATCAGACGACGGGCGAGACCCGCCCCGGATGACGGATCCTCAGAAGGCATAATCGGCAGCCATTTTCGACGAGCGTTACGTTGCCGCGCGAGAGCATCGCGAAGATGTCCGATTGAAGGCCCTGCACCGCGACAAGTACGAGAGCTGATCACGTGCCGCCCAGAGGGACAAAACAGAGTGACGCGCTGTACGACCCTCGGACGGGGGGCGAGGCGGTCCGCATCGAGGCGATCGCGTTCGACGGTCCCTGCGAGCCGCCGCGAACGAACTGCTTCTCGATCTACCGCGTCGAAGCGGGCCACGGGACCTTCTGGGCGGACACGTCGCGATTGTCGTTCGACGCGAACTCCCTCCTCTTCTTTGTCCCCTATCAGCACGTTCGGTTCGAGCCCGCGTCGCCGGTGCGCGGGGATCGCATCCTGTTTCACGCCAACTTCCTCTGCGTCGAGACCTTTCACGCCGAGGTCGGCTGCAGCGGCTCCCTGTTCAATGACCCGTTCGGCAATCCGGCCGTCGCGTTGGAGGAAGACGCCGCCGGCGAGATCAGAGAACTTGTCGAACGGATCCGCCGCGAGGACCGCGCGCGGCGTCTGGCCTACGGCGAGGTGATGCTCTCTCTGCTAAAGATCCTGCTGGTCCTGGCGACTCGACACAAAGCGGCGACTGCAACCTGCGAGGCGAACGACGCGATCGGACTCCGGCATCCGGTGCTGACCGACCTCAGGGATCTCATCGAGCGGAACTACCGCAGCATGCATGCCCCGAAGGAGTACGCCCGCCAGCTCCACATCACCCCGAAGACGCTGGGGCGGATCGTCCGGGACGAGCTGGGGACGACGCCGACAGATCTCATCCGCAGCCGCATCCTGACTCATGCGAAGTGGCAGCTTCTTCATACGCTCCGGCCGGTCAAGGAGATCGCGCGGGAAGTCGGCTTTGAGGATGAGCTCTACTTCAGCCGTCTCTTCCGGAAGGC
>JAEYWB010000349.1 GCA_023429275.1 Planctomycetota bacterium | reverse complement strand
ATGTTGAAGTGGGTTGCCTTTGCCGGTTTCGCCGCCGCGGCTGTCGCGGTGGAAATTGCCTATCAGCGCTCCGCTCCCAACGCTCATGCCCAGGAAGGGCGGCTTGGCAATAACGGCGGTCCGTTCGGCCCCGGCGGACGCGATTCTGGCGGCGGCGGCCCAGGCTTCGGTGGTCCGGGAGGCTTTGGCGGCCCCGGCCCCGGCGGCCCGATGGGAGGGCAGGATCTCGAGCTCGTTTCGAAATTCGACAAGGACGGGAACGGCTGGCTTAACAACGAGGAGCGTCAGGCCGCGCGGGAGTTCCTGAAGTCGCAGCCGGATGCCGGACGCCGCGGTCGCGGAGGAATGCCTCAGCCCGGTGAGGCGTTTGGACCGGCACTCTTCGCGGCGCTCGACACGAATCACGACGACCAGATCTCCGCCGTGGAGTCGCGAGCGGCTCTGAAGGGCTTCTTTGCCTCAGCGTTCGGCAAGTCGACCACGAGCGTGACGGCCGCCGACCTGGCGGAGGGACTGACGAATGTGATCCCCTTTCCCAACATCGGGGGGCGTCCCGGCGGACGTGGCGCGGGGGGAATGGAACAGCGTCCGGATGAACGGCCTGATCGACGCCCCGAGGAGTCCGCTCAGCGAGGTCCGGAAGGTCCGCGGGGCGAAGGTCGCCGATCCGCCGGTCAAGGGCCTCAAGCGGGACGTCCCGGGGCTCGAGGCGATCGCGGCGGTCCGGAAGGTCCGATGCCGGGCGGTCCTGGCGAAGGCGGATTCGGCGGGCCGGGGTTCGGCCCCCCGGGCGGGATGGGCGGGGGCCGGGGCCGCGGTTTCGGTCCCGGCCAGATGATCGCCGCCGTCCTGTTCCAGAAGTCGGGGCAGTCGCTCGACGACAAGCTCTCCGTCGCCACTCTCGAGAAGACGATCGATACCCTGTTCCGGGAAGCGGACAAGGACAACGACACTCAACTGACCTCCGCCGAACTGACGGCGGGAATCAACGGCTTCTTTGCCTCCGCCCGGCCGATGGGCCCTGGGGGACCGGGGGGCGGCCGACGCGAACCGGGGAGGCCCGGACCAAAGGTCGATCCGGCGAGCGTCCGGACCTACGGAGATGAGCCTCTCTACGATCCCTCCACGCTCCGGACGCTCTTCCTGACGTTCGAGAACTCCGACTGGGAGAAGGAACTCGAACAGTTCCATGGCACCGATGTCGAGGTTCCGGCCACACTGGTGGTCGACGGCAAAACCTATCCGAACGTCGGAATCCACTTCCGCGGGATGTCGTCCTACATGGGAGTCCAGGCCGGTTCGAAGCGGTCGTTCAACCTGTCGATGGACCTTGCCGACAGCAAGCAGCGGCTTCTCGGCTACAAGACTCTCAATCTGCTGAACGCCCACGAGGACGGCTCGTTCCTCAGCTCGGTGCTCTACTCGCACATTGCAAGGAAGCACATCCCCGCTCCAAAGGCGAACTTCGTGAAGGTCGTCATCAATGGCGCGAACTGGGGCGTCTATGTGAACGTCCAGCAGTTCAACAAGGAGTTCCTGACCGAGAACTATCCCACGAACACGGGAGCCCGCTGGAAAGTCCGGGGGAGCCCGGGTGGCGGGGGCGGACTCGAGTATCTCGGCGAGAACGTCGCGGACTACAAGCGACGGTACGAGATCAAGACCAAGGACAGCGAGAAGTCCTGGAGGGCCTTCATCAACCTCTGCCGCGTGCTCAACGAGACTCCGTCGACGGAGCTCGAGGCGGCCCTCGAGCCGATCCTCGATATCGACCAGACCCTCTGGTTCCTCGCCCTCGACGTCGCACTCTGCAATCACGACGGCTACTGGGTGCGAGCCAGCGACTACAGCCTCTATCTCGATCCGGAAGGTCGTTTCCACCCGATCCCGCACGACATGAACGAGGCGTTCCGCGCCGGCGGGGGAGGCCCCGGCGGCCCGGGAGGCGGAGGGATGCGAGGCCCGGGCGGGCCGTTCGCGGGTGGACCCGGCGGGCGTGAGCCTGGTGGGCCCGGCGGCGGACCGGAGGGACGGGACGATCGCCGCGACGGAGACGGGGGCGGGGGCGGACGGGGCCGAGGCGGATTCGGCGGCCCGCGCGGCGGGGGCGGGGGGGGAGGCATCGCCCTCGATCCGCTTGTGGCCCTCGATGATCCGACCAAGCCGCTCCGTAGCCGGCTCCTTGCCGTTCCCTCGCTGCGGGCGCGGTATATGGCCCACATCCGGACGATCGCGGAGCAGGACCTCGCCTGGTCCAGCCTGCAGCCGGTGGTCGAGCAGTACCGCCAGTTGATCTCCGACGAGGTCCGGAAGGACACCCGCAAGCTCTCCTCCTTCGACGAATTCGAACGGGCTCTGAGCTCTGCCGAACCTCGTCCCGACGCGGCTCGTTCCCGCGAGATGAGTCTCCGCGCCTTTGTGGAGCAGCGGCAGGCTTCGTTGCTGAAGCATCCTGCCTTCGTTAAGGATTAGTTGTGTTCGGGGGCCCTTGGAATCGGCTCAGGTTCGTGTCGGCTTTCAGTCGACCTTCCTGCTGCCAATCTCTCGGGCTTCAGGCGCCGGCCCACCACGACAGCCATGATCGACACCGTGAATCCGTTCGACGCCCGCCCTGTCTCCGCTCCCCGTTCCCCCGTGACGGGACGTGAGAGCCCTTCTTCGACGACTCCGCTCTGGCAGTCCCACCGGCCGGAAGGAGCATTCGAGCTCAAGTTCGTCGTCGACGACCGGAAGGCCGAGGGGATCCGGGACTGGGCGCGTCAGCGTCTGGAGCCGGACCCGAACGCCGCCCCCGTCGAGGCAGATGCTTCGAGCGGGACCAGGGGACATGCGGACTGCTACCGCGTTCACAGCCTCTATCTCGATACTCCGCGGCTCGACATCTTTCATCGCATCCCCGCCATGCAGGGAGCGAAGTACCGCCTGCGGCGCTATGGCAACGACCACGTCGTCTGGCTGGAGCGGAAGCAGAAAACGGAGGGGATCGTCCGAAAGCAGAGGGCCGCCTCGACCGATGGAGAATTCCTCCATCGGCTTCGCGGGCCAGTCGAGGAATCCTGGGAAGGGACCTGGTTCCGCGATCAGGTCGATGGCCTGGCGCTTCGTCCGACCTGCCATGTGACGTACGAGCGGTTCGCGCGTGTCGGCATCACCCCTTCGGGCCCGGTGCGGCTCACTCTCGACAGCGGACTTTGCGGCGAACGGACAGCGGAATGGGCCGTTCCGAGGGCCCTCCTCGCGTCCCCGTCCCTTCTGGTGGGACGGTCGATCCTCGAGCTGAAGTTCCGAGGTGTCGTCCCGACGCTCTTCAAAGAGCTGATGCAGGATCTGCAGCTCGCGACCGGGCGGTTCTCGAAGTACCGGGAGACGGTTCGGCGCTTTGCAGAAGCTCCTTCGACCGGCGACGCCGATCCGGCGAGGGGGCAGGACGATGCCTGAATGGATGCTGGGCGGCCTTGAAGGGCCGAGTCCCGACTGGTGGGCAATCGCCGTCCGCTTGACTCTGTCGCTCGTCGCAGGAGTCCTGGTCTCATCGGTTTATCACGGGACGCGGCGCGGGAGCAGCATTGCCCCGACGTTTCCGGCGACGCTCGTCCTCCTGTGCGTCCTGATCGCTGTCGTGACCCAGGTCATCGGCGACAACGTCGCGCGGGCATTCAGCCTCGTCGGAGCGTTGTCGATCGTCCGGTTCCGGACCGTCGTTCAGGATACGAAGGACACGGCGTTCGTCATCTTCGCGGTCGTCATCGGGATGTCGGTCGGGGCAGGTCAGCCGATCGTCGCTCTCGGTGGCCTCTTCATCGTCGGGCTGGCAGCATGGCTCTTTCGCGACCGCCCCTCGCAGGCGCTGGGGATCGACCGCCAGGTGTTCCTGACGATCAAGATGGGCTGGGTCGACGATGTCGAGCAGACGATTCGAAACTCGCTGGCGGGCCACGTCATCGACATCGAGCCTCTTTCACTCACGACGCTCAAGCACGGAGCAGGCCTGGAAGTCTCGTTCCGGGTCCGTCTGCAGCCGTCCGTCCGATTGACGCAGGTCGTGGCCGACCTGAACCGCCTGGAGGGAGTACAGGGGGTCGAGCTCAAGACCGAATAACGTTGGCCGAAGGCGGCCTCGGCTCCGTCACACAATGATCGGCTCGACCGGCCCCTGTTCCGCGATGCCATCCAGGATTCGCTTGAGTTCATCCGGCTGAACCGGCTTGTGGATCAGGCCGTTCATTCCCGCCGCCTCGCATTCTTCCCGGCAGCCATCGAGGGCGTGCGCGGTCATTGCGTAGATCGGGATGGGGGCAGCCGACGACACTCTCTCGCGGTCGCGGAGCAGCCGTGACGCGGTGAGGCCGTCCATCTCGGGCATCTCGATATCCATGAAGACGATGTCGAACCGGCGTGTCTCGCAGGCGTCGAGCGCCGCGCGGCCGTTGTCGACCGTCACCGCCTGGTGGCCGAGAAGCTCAAGCAGTCCCGATGCGACTTCGCAGTTCACCGGGCTGTCGTCCACGACAAGGACGCGGAGCGGGCGGAGAGCCCCTCCCTCACCCAACCCTGCCTGGTGCGACCGCGCGGAGTCGACCGTCGTCTCCCGGCGTGACAAGGCTCGCCGCAGGTCCGAACCCAGGACGGGTTTTTCGAGGAGCCTCCGGACCCCCATGCGATCGAGGTGCCGGCAGTCGGACTCCGCCCCGGCGGGAACGAGCGCGACGACCTGATCCGCGCGGAGAACGCCGGTTCGCAGGAGCTCGCCGATCAGCCGGACCTCCTCCTGGCAGTGGATCAACAGGTCGACCACCACGCGATCGACCGGCTTCCCTTCGCCGACGATCTGGACGAGGAGCATCAGCGCCTCCTCCGGAGAGCGCGAGCCGACCGCTTCCCAGCCGCACTGCCGTGCGATCGACTGATACGCCGCCAGTGTCCGCTCCTCCCGCGCGAGCACGAGACAGGCCCCACGAGGAGACTCGTCTTCCGTCCCGTTCTGTTCCGTTGCGGCCGCGTCGATTCCCTGCGCCGCGCTCGGCGTTGCCGTGTCGCAGGCGAATGGCAGCGCGAAGTGGAACTCGCTCCCCCGCCCAGGCTCGCTTTCGACCCAGATCCGGCCATTCATCAAGGAGACAAGCTGCGACGAGATCGACAGGCCGAGGCCCGTTCCTCCGAAGCGCCTCGTGACCGACATCTCTCCCTGGTCGAAGGCCTCGAAGATCCGGGCCTGCTTGTCCGCCGGGATCCCGATCCCGGAATCGCGGACGACAAAGTGGACGCTCGCGTGCGTCTCGGTTCGCTGCGAGACCGACACATCGATCTCGATCCGCCCCCGTTCCGTGAACTTGAGGGCGTTGCCGACGAGGTTGACGAGGATCTGGCGCAGTCGGTTCGGATCGCCGACGACCATGTCCGGCACGGCGGGATCGATGTGGCAGACGAGATCGAGCTTCTTCTGCGAGATCGAAACCGCCAGCAGACGGGCCGCCTCGACGACCGTTTCCGGGAGAGGAAACGGGACGGCGTCGACATCCATCTTCCCCGCCTCGATCTTCGACAGGTCGAGGATGTCATTGAGCATCGCCAGGAGGGCTTTGGCCGACCGGTCGACGGTCGTCAGGTAGTTCCGCTGCCGGTCGGTCAGTTCGGTCGACAGCGCAAGCTCCGACATCCCGATGATCCCGTTCATCGGGGTGCGGATCTCGTGGCTCATTGCGGCCAGGAACCGGCTCTTGGCGCGGTTGGCATCCTCGGCCGCGTGCTTGGATGCGACCAGCTCCCCCTGGGTCTGCAGCAGTTCCCCGGCGGTCCGTTCGAGTTCCGCGTTCGTCAGGGCGAGCTGCTTGGCCCGCTCCTCCACGGCGGCGGTTCGTTCCCGCACCCGCTCCTCGAGAGTCGCGTTGAGCTGTTCGAGCCGCGCGAAGCCCTCGGCGTTCTCGAAGGCAGCGCCGGCGAGCGTGCCGATAAATTCCGCGATCCGTTCTTCATCGGGACCGAACCGGAGCGCCGAATCGGGGTAGGCGGCGTGGATGACCGCGAACACCTCCCCGCGGACGAGAACCGGGGCGCAGAGAACCGAGTGACCTCCCTCTCCCAGTCCGCCGAGGAGGGAGGGCTCGATGATACGGATCTTGCGGTCGCGAGCCGACTCGGTGATCAGGCGGACATTCCAGCGCTGCCGCGGATCCCGTCCTGTTTCGACGGGCGTCCCCTCGGCATCGACCCGCACGAAGGCGACCGCCTCCGTTCGAAGGAGTCGCTGGGCGGCCGAGACGATCTCGCGGGTGATCGTTCGAGGGGAGAGAGAGGAGACGATTGTGCGTCCCGTCATGAGGACATTGTCGAACCGATCGACGAGCGAGAGCGTCGCCCCCCCCGCCGGATAGGCCTGTTCAAGCCGCGGCAGGGCGGATTCCGACATCCAGTCCGCCCCGAGATCCTCGAGCCCCAGATCGGTCAGGTTCGTTCCGCCTCCCCAGCCGAGTTCGCGGGCGACGCGGGAGTAGGCGGCCAGCGTCGCGAGGTACTCGCCGCGGGCCTGCTGTTTCGTTGCTTCCCGAAGGCTGCGGCGGAGCGACTTTCGCGCACGTCGTGGGCGCCCGAGCATGACCTGCAGCAGGCCGAGCTCACGGTAGACGTGCGGAAGTTCATGGCGGAACCGCCACGATTTTCTCAAGGCCATCCGAATCGCCGACTGGGCATTCCGAAGGCAGCGGGCGCGGCGGTCGGGCGTGAGGGACTGGTCGAGCTCGGCAGCGGTTCGCCACGCCCTGGCGAGCCAGCTGTAGAGAGGAAGCACGTAGGGGTTATCGACGCCCGCCTCGTGAACGATGCGGATCGCTTCGATCAGGATCTGCGCCGCCTCTTCGGACTGCTGACCGGCGATCCGCTGCACCGCTTTGGCCAGCAGCACCTGGGCGCGACCCTGGGCATCGGGCCGTTCCCGTTCGATCTCCTCTTCCAGGATCCGCTCCGGAACATTTCCGGCGGCCGCCCGCGCCCAGACGTCGAGAATGATCCCCGACGCCTGACCATCCCCGAGCGTGATTCCCGAGGAGTAGTTGCGGCGGGACTCTTCCAGGGCTCCTTCGATATTGCCAAGCCGGTAGAGGCAGGCCGCAATCTGGTAGCGGGCGATGTGCACCTGCCAGAAGTCCCCCATCCGCTCCAGGATCTGGATCGACTGCCGGCACTTCTGGATGCACTCGTCGTAGCGCGCTGCGGCGTAGAGGACGATGCCGTGGTAGTGATACGACTGCCCCTCGCCCCACGGGTCGCCGAAAGAGCGTCGGATCGCCAGGGACCGCAGCACGTACTTCTCGGCCCGGCGGAAGGCTCCGACGAGCGTCATCGCGGGAGCGTGGTTCGAATAGGCCTGCGCGAGCTCCAGCGTCGGCGGGTAGATCTCGGCCCGGTTCATCCCCCGGAAATGAGCCCACATCGCCAGGGGCTGACTCCGGCAGTACCAGCAGGCGTGCGACAGTCCGCTGTAGAGCCGCAGCGCGAGACGCTCGATGTCGCTCGGAGGGAACTTCCGCCGGTTCACGAAGAACCACGGGAGGAGCGTATGCGCCGCCTGCACGACGAACTCTTTCGCAAGACGGACGACGAGCCCCGGAGTCGAGCGAGGGACGGCATGCCCCAGCACGAACAGGCCGTTCTCGAATTCGTGTGCGGCCCCCTCCATGTCCCCCCGCTTCATGCAGAGCTCGCCCCGCTTGCCTCGCACCTCCGCCTCGGCGGCAGGCCCCTCCGCGAGGGCCGCGGCCACGTCGAAGATCGCCTCGGCGGCGTCGTACTTGCCGCGGAGCATCAGGACTTCGCCAAGCCCGTCGGCGAT
This sequence comes from Planctomycetota bacterium, assembly GCA_023429275.1. GTDB lineage: Bacteria > Planctomycetota > Planctomycetia > Planctomycetales > Planctomycetaceae > Planctomyces_A. Next base: position 1,371 of record JAEYWB010000349.1, on the reverse strand, counting down.
CACGAACTGCAGGTCGCGAGGTGCCCCGGTCACACCGCGGCGGGCAATCCGGTACTGCTGCTCCGCAAGCTCGAGCGAGTGGCTCCGGTGAGCCTGACGCGCGGACTCGAGGGCGTGTGGGAGAGCTCGGTCGTACTCTCCCGCGGCGTCGAAGTGATAGGCGAGCTCCGCTTGCCGCCCCGGAAACTCCCTTTCGAGGTAGAGCGCAACCTTTCGGTGCTGCTGGGTGATCTCCTCGGGACTCTGCTGACGGAGCGCCGCCTCGCGGATCCGGTCGTGGACGAAGGTGCAATGCCCGTCGTGGAACGTCCACCAGACAAGATGGCGGAGCCGGGCCTCGTTGATGGCGGTAAAGGCCTCGTCGGGGGTGAGCCCCGCGAGCATCATGGCCATCTTCAGGTCGAACCCGCGGCCGAGGATCGAACCGACGGCGAGGAGCTTGCGGGTCTGAGGTTCCAGCAGATCGAGGCGGCGGGCGAGGAAGGAGACCGCATGAGAGGCGAATCCCGCCTGCTCGAGCGCCGCCTCGTCGACCCGCCAGCCCCCTTCGCCGGGAATGAGTGTCTTCGTCTCGACCAGCCCGTAAAGAATGGCGGAAGCCATGAACGGCACGCCGTCCGCCAGGGCGACGACCGTCTCGAGAGCTCTCGCGGGGAGCGGTCCCGCCATGGACTCCGCCAGCCGCTGGATGTCCAGCCTTCCAAGCGCTCCGAGCTGGATGTGCGTTCCAGTCGGGATCCGCCGCAGGGGATGACCTTCGGCGATCTCTTCCGTCCGGAAAGCGATCACGAGAAGGACGTGCCGCTGTTCCGCCCCCAGAGATTCCCGCAGCACATGCCAGTGCTGGAGCAGGCGGTGTACGAAGTCGGCCGCCCACTGGACATCGTCCAGGATCACGACGGCCGGGGTTTCGGCCGACCCGAGCGCCTGAAGGAATCGGGACAGGGCGCCGAGAGTTCGAGACTCCCCGACCGAACCGGCTGAGGATTCGCCTCCCTTCCCGTCCGTCAGAACGTCGGAGAGCGCCGGCAGAACGGCGGAAAGGATCTCCGCGTCATCCCGGATGCGCGCGAGGGCCTGCTGCCCCCAGTCGCTGCGGGATTCGGTCATCGAGACGAATCCGGCGGCCACGCCTTCGAGGACCTCGAGCGGCTCGTGGCTCCCTTCTGTCGTCGCTCGGCCGCGGAAGACGACTCCCCCCGCCTGAACCGCCTGGGCGGCAAACTCGCTGAGCAGCCTCGACTTTCCGAATCCGGAAGGTCCCTCGACGAACGCCACGTCCGCGGTCCCCTCCGCCGCCAGTCGCAGGGCGGCGGAGAGCTTCGCCAGTTCTCCCCCCCGGGCGACGAGCGCCGGCTCGAGCAGGACCCG
>JAEYWB010000291.1 GCA_023429275.1 Planctomycetota bacterium | reverse complement strand
CGCCCCCACGAGCAATGTGGCCGCACGGTACAGAGCTTCCTTCCACTCGTGCCCAGGCCACCAGGAGAAAGCCGTAAACGCCAGAACCGCGCTGACCAGAACGGCAACAGTGTACCGCTGGCCGAACCACTCGCTGAAACGCTCCGACGGGGCCTTCGCGGCCTGCGCCTGGGTGACCAGCGAGATCATGCGTGCTACCGTGCTTTCAGCGACCGTCTTTGTGACAACGACTTCAACCACGCCATCGAGATTGACAGTCGCCTCATAAACCGGGGCCCCGGAATCTTTCATGACGGGCATGGACTCGCCCGTGATGCTGGCTTCGTCGACGGAAGTGGAACCATTGAGAACAACGCCGTCCGTTGGCACACGTGCGCCAGGCCGTAGCACGACAATGTCATCGACCTTCAGGTCGGCCGCCGAAACTTCCGTCACAGTTCCCTCCGCCGACTTACGGAGCGCCGTTTCCGGGCGTAGCGCCATCAAGGCCTCAATCGACCGCCGCGCTCGCCCCATCGCTCGATGTTCGAGCGTGGTCGAAACACTGAAGAGGGTGAGCAGTACCGCGCCTTCAAAGCTCGCACCGACGGCCGCAGCGGCGACCGCCGCCGCAACCATCAACAGGTCAATGTCGAGAACGTGATCCCTCCAGAGGGCGGTCAGTGCGCGCTTCGCTGCCGGGAGCCCGCCCGCGAGGTAGACCAGCGAAGTCCCGACGACAAAAAGGATTCGGGACGCTTGCTCGGCCAGCGGGAGGTAGCTGAAGGCAGCCAGTCCTATTCCCAGAACGGTCAATCCTGAGAGCACGAGGGAGGCATCTGCCGAAAGGTCGATTGATGAGCGAGTCTTGCTGGTCATCGCCCAACTCTATCCTGTCCTGCGACGATGCTGCATCCCCTTCGTTTCTGTCGACCTGGCGGCGGCACACCGGCCCTGTTCCGCTCAGCAGAAGAACGAGGCCGGGCCTTCGGGATCGAACGCCCGCTCGTGATGTTCGACAACTGGCGATTCCCCTTTCCGCCAGGTGATCGAGACGACGTCGAACCGGCAGCGGTGCTCGAGCAGTCGCCGCCCCTTCAGCCAGGCGATCGCCGCCTGGGTAATCCGGCGGCGCTTCGAGGCGTCGACCGCCTCCCCGGGACGCCCCGCCCGGTCGGTGCTGCGAGTCTTCACTTCGACAAAGACGACGCAATCGCGATCGAGCGCAATGAGGTCGAGCTCTCCGAGCCTTCCGCGGCACTGGTACGCGAGGATCCGGTATCCCTTCCTGCGAAGCGTGCTGGCCGCGAGCCGTTCACCCCGGTCTCCGAGCAGTCCCCCACCTCCGAAGAACCGAGCCACCCAGCGGCGAAGATCGATCGACATGGATGGCCCTGGCAGCTCGAACTCGCGGGATTCTTGCAGGATACGGTCCGGGCGGACGGTTGTCGCCGCCGTCGGCACGGGAACAGCACCGTTCCGTCTCCGCCGGTTTTCCGTCTCTGGGGGCGGCAATACACTGGTCACGAAAGCTGATCACCGAGGAACTGCCGCATGCCGACAACCACCGTCAACGGAATCACCATCAACTATGTCGACGAAGGGACCGGCCCGGTCCTGCTGCTCGTCCACGGGTTTCCGCTCGACCACACGATGTGGCAGTTCCAGATCGCCGACCTGAAGAACGATCTGAGGGTAGTCGCCCCGGATCTTCGGGGCTTTGGAGCGAGCGGGGTTTCCCCCGGAACAGTGACGATGGCCCAGATGGCGGACGATCTGGCCGGGCTGCTGGACGCCCTCAAGATCACGGAGCCCGTGTTCTTCTGCGGTCTGTCGATGGGGGGGTATATCGCCTGGCAGTTCCTCGATCGCCACGCTCACCGGCTGGCGGGGGTCATCCTGTGTGATACCCGCGCCCAGGCGGACACGGCGCAGGAGCGGGAGACCCGCCTGCAGACGGCCGAGAAGGTGCTCAAGGAAGGACCGGGCTTCCTCGCCGACGCGATGCCGAAAAAGCTCTTCTGCGAATTGACTCACAAGGAACAGCCGAAGCTCGTCAACGAGACCAGGGCGGTCATTCGCAAGACGGATCCGCAGGGGGTAGCGGCCGCCGCCCGCGGAATGGCGGCCCGGCCCGATGTCCGCGAGCGGCTCCCGTCGATCGAGGTTCCGGCCCTCGTGATCGTGGGGACGGACGACGCAATCGCATCACCCGAAGAGATGCAGAAGATCGCCGAGGAGCTTCCCGTGTCGATGTTCGTGGAGATTCCCGCGGCGGGGCACATGGCCCCTCTCGAGGCGCCGGATGTGGTGAATTCGTCGATCCTGCAGTTTGTCCAGAGGCTGACGTCGCCGCCGCCTGAAATGGAAGAAGCGAGCGAAGAAGAAGAAGAGGCGTAGGCCCACGTCAGTCAAGAAGTTCGACCGTTCCTGCGACGCATCGCTGCGTCCCCTCTTCCGTCGCGATACGGAGCGCCCCGTCATCGTCGACGCCCAGGCATGCCCCGCTCACAATCCGCTGGCCATCATTCACCGAGAGCAGCCGGCCCGTCAGGTAACATGCCTCCCGGCATCGTTCGATGATCAGCTCCGGGCCGGCCGCGAGGCGATCGAAATGTGAGGCGAGCTGCTGCAGGACCGCGATCAGGACATCCGTGCGGTCGAAGTCGTCCGCTCCGTCCTCTGCCGCGTCGACCAGCGAGGTCATCCGGTTCCGGACTTCCGGGTCGGCATCCTCCCGGCGGTTGTTCACGTTGATTCCGGCGCCGATCACGAGCCGCGACGGCGCGGCGGCCGGGGACTCGACGAGGATGCCGCAGACCTTCCGGCCGTCGAGATAGACGTCGTTCGGCCACTTGAGGCGGACCTCGCCCCGTCCTTTCAGGATCCCGTCGAGCGCGGCGCAGACCGAGGCGCCGACCGCGAGCGACAGGATCGGCCAGCGGGGCCGCGGGATCAGGTGTCGCTCCGGCTCGACCAGGACGGAAAACGTGAGGGCCCCTGAGCCGCTCATCCAGCGGTTCCGGCCGCGTCCGCGACCAGCGGTCTGCTGCTCGGCGGCCACGAGGAGCGGCGTCGCCACCTCCTCTCGAGCGGCGGCCATCGCGTAGTCGTTCGTCGACTTCAGCTCCCCGAACAGACGGGCATCCGCCAGGAAGGTCTCCGCGAGAAGTCGGTCGGCATCGAGGAAGGGGGCTGAGGACATCGCGGCGGTATGACCGGAAAGTGCCGGCTCTGCAACCGAGCCGCCCGACGATTCGCAGATCGTCGGATGGCCAGTGTCCGTAGGGCGACCGGTGCCCGTCGCGCTCGCAACGCGGAAGTCGGTGTGGCAGAATCCGGTTGATTGAGCCCCATGGGCACTCTTCGGAGCCGCGTCGATGGCGATTCACGCACCGTGCGGAGAATGCGGGCAGGTCCACTCCGTCAGCGACGAGCTCGCCGGCAAGCGTTTCAAGTGCAAACGCTGTGGAGCGGCGGTGACCATCCCTGCTGCAGCCAGTCCGTTGAAGCCAGCTCCGCCCCCGCCCCCTCCGCGTCGCGCCGCGCCATCCGAACCAACCGCAGCACCGTCTCCTCGGCCCCCTTCGCGAGCGACCCCGGAAGGAGCAGTACCGTCGAAGCCGATCGGTCGACGGGGGCCGGCGTCGGGGGCTTCGTCGAGCGCGCCCGTGCGACGCGCTGCGAAGCTGAAGGATCCTGTCGACGATGACCCGTGGGATGATCTGATCGAGGATCAGGGGGAGCCGGTCGACGAGCCGGAAGAGGAGAAGCCGGCTCGCAGGAAGAAGAACAAGAAGAAGGCCCGCACCTCGAGCGGCGGACGCATGGGAAGCGTCGCCGTCGGTGGACTCGGAGTCGCAGGGTTTGTGATCGCCTGCGTCCTGATCCGGATCGCGATCAAGGTCCTCCCCGCATTGCCGATGCTGACGCCGGGGACCGCGGAGTGGCGCGTCTGGAAACACCCGATCGAAGCGGTGCAGGTCGAGATGCCGGCAGCCCCCAAGTCGAGGTTCAAAGGGGGACAGCAGATCCACGCCGCCGAGGTCCGTCGAAGGTTCGCGTGTTCCGTCGGCTGCCTCAAGCTTCCCTTCGAAACGATGGGGATTCCGCCCGCACGGATGGCGGACGAGCTGATGGGCAACATCGACGCGGGACTGGCGCGGGGTTCGAAGATCACCTCCCGCAAGCGAATCGAAGTCCTGGGACATCCGGCGGTCGAGTTCGAGGGAAAGATCGAGGGGAACGACAATATCGCCCGGATGATCGTTACGCCCGGGCGGGTCATTGTGCTCGAATTCGCCTTCGACAAGACGGACTACCCGGCAGAGCGAGCGCGGTTCTTCGACTCCCTCAAGATCGATTGATGTTCGCTACCGCGGCTCCTCCGCCGAGACCTGCTTCATGTACGCGGCGAAGTCGGGGTCTTCTCCCTGCAGCAGCGTGTCGAGCCGCGAACGGAAGTCGGCCCGCCCGCACCACTCCCGCATGTAGTCCTCCCAGGACGACCAGCGGCGTTTCTGCTGGGGCGACATCTCTTCTTCATAGAGAAGCAGAAAGGCCCGCTCGAACAGGGAGATCAGCATGCTGAAGATGATCAGCATCTGCTCCTTCTGTTCGTCTGTGAGCATCGGGGTCTCGTCGAGCGAGAAGAGCCGCAGGTCGGGATGCTCGAGCGCCACCTTCAGGAAGTCCTGGTAGTTGTCCGAAAGGAGCTGGTAGACCTCCTCCTCGTCGTTCTCGAGCTCCTTTCGCCGTTCGTAGAGAAAGACGAAGATCGCCAGCGGTAAGCCGAAGACCGTCACGACGTAGCTCAGCAGTTCCCACATTTCCATGCTCATGACGCGGCGTTCCCGTTCGGCCGGCGGAGATTCCTGCGGCGATCATAGTCCAACTTGCCCAGGCCGTTGATCTCTCCCGCCGCCGGCAAACGGCGAGCTCTCCCCTGCCGCGGTCTCGAAGGGGGCGTTACGATGGCGAGCGTGCGTTTCTCAGGCCGGGCGGGGGGTTGGTGCAATGCGTCTTTCGTCTTTGCGGATCGTCTGTTCTGTTGTCGTGGCGGCCGTCTCGATCGGGGCCTTCGTATCGCTGGCTCCGGCGGCGTCCGGGACGCGTGCGGCGCTGACCCGGGCGGCCGCCGAGATGAAGTATTGGCTGAACACCGACAGCAACATCCGCCACAACGCGAAGTGCAAGAACTTCAACAACACGAAGAAGGGGCGGTTCTGCGGTCCCGCGGAAGGGAAAGCCTGCAAGCTTTGCGGTGGATAGCGACGGAAGCTCAAGCACTCTCGTTCTCTGTTGCGGCAACAGTTTCCGCTTCGGTCGACAGGAGCGCGAAGTTGCTGCGCCGTCGAAATCCGCCAGAATCGGGAGTCTCCATTCCCGACACTCCTGCCGGAGCACCGGTCCCATGCACAAGACTCGCATCGCCCTCCCCGAATCCAAGCGCGAACCGGTCGTGAAGCTGCTCAACGAGCGGCTCGCGGACCTGATCGACCTCGGACTCCAGATCAAGCAGGCTCACTGGAACGTCAAGGGGCCGAACTTCATCGCTCTCCACAAGCTGTTCGACGAGTTTTCGGACGAGATCGGAGAGCATGTCGATACGACCGCCGAGCGGATCACGGCTCTCGGCGGGATCGCTGAAGGGACGCTGCAGGCGGTGTCGAAGCGGACTTCCCTCGCGGCCTACAGCCTGACACTGACGGAGGGACGGGGGCACGTCGACGCTCTGGCGACGGCGATCGCCGCCATCGGAAAGGCCGTCCGCCTCGCCATCGACGAATCCACCTCCCTGGGCGACGCGGACACGGCCGACCTCTTCACCGGCGTGTCGCGCGACCTCGACAAGCAGCTCTGGTTCCTCGAGTCGCATTTGCAGGCCGAGCGATAGGCCCGGGTGAACCCGAAGCCGCGGTCGTCAGTCCGCGATTGCGCCCGTTCGCGAGAATCCGTCCGCGGCCCAGCTCTGCCGCAGGAAGCCCCCATGATCGTCGTCGATTCCAGCCTTTCGCCCGCGAGTCTCCTCCCCGCCATCCAGTCGATGTGGGCGGCGTCTGCGATCAAGATCGACAGCCTCGAGAAGAGCTGGAAGCCTGGGGACGGAGCTCCCGTCTTTACGATCGAGGGGCGCTATACCGCGCGGGGCTGGACGGAATGGACACAGGGTTTCCAGTTCGGCTCGCCGCTGTTGCAGTTCGACGCGACGGGAGAGAGGCGGTTTCTCGAGATCGGACGCCGGCACACACAGGAGCGGATGGCGTCGCACGTCAGTCACATCGGCGTGCATGACCACGGCTTCAACAACGTCAGCACCTACGGCGCATTGTGGAGGCTGATGCGGGAGGGGAAGTTCGAGCGGAACGACGCCGAACTCGGCTGGTACGAGCTCGCATTGAAGACGAGCGGAGCGGTGCAGGCGGCCCGCTGGAGCCGGACCGCCGACGGCACCGGCTACATTTACTCGTTCAATGGGCCGCATTCGCTCTTCTGCGACACGATCCGATCGCTCCGGTCCCTTTCGCTCGCTCATCGGCTCGGCCACCGCCTGATGGGGGAGAACGACGCTCCGATCAGCCTCCTCGGCCGGATGATCGAGCACGCCCGCAACACGGCGAAGTTCAACGTGTTCTATGGCGAAGGACGCGACACGTACGACATCCGGGGACGGGTCGCCCACGAGTCGATCTTCAACACGAACGACGGCCGGTTCCGCTGCCCCAGCACGCAGCAGGGGTACAGCCCGTTCTCCACGTGGACCCGCGGTCTGGCGTGGATCATGCTCGGCTACGCGGAGGAACTCGAGTACCTGTCGACGGTCGAAGAGGCCGAACTCGCCCCCTGGGGAGGCCGCGAGACGGTCGAAACCCTCTTTATCAATGCCGCCAGGGCGTCGTGTGATTTCTACGTCGACCAGACGCCGACGGATGGCGTCCCCTATTGGGACACTGGTGCTCCCGGTCTGGCGCGACTCGACGGTTACCTCGACCGGCCGGCGGACCCGTTCAACGAGTACGAGCCGGTCGACAGCTCGGCGGCCGCGATTGCCTGCCAGGGGCTGATCCGCCTCGGCGATTATTTGAGGGATGTCGATCCCGTTGGAGCCGCCCGCTACACCGCCGCGGGACTGACAACGCTGCGGAGTCTCCTGTCGGCCCCGTACCTCAGCCGTGATCCGCAGCATCAGGGGCTTCTGCTGCACTCCGTGTATCACCGCCCCCGCAACTGGGACCACATCCCGGAAGGCCGGAAGGTCCCGTGCGGCGAATCCTGCCAATGGGGGGACTACCACCTCCGCGAAGCGGCGTTGACGGTTCAGCGGCTCGCCGAGGGGGGCCCGCGCTATCGCTTCTTCGGTCCGGCCGAGTGAGTTTTGGCCGATCAGGGAACTCGGATCGAGGAAGGAGCCCTCCGCAATCGTTTCTAGGGGGCCGTTGCCACGATACCATCCCCTCAGATTCTTACTCCTTCCTGACGGGCCGGCGCTCGGACCGGCGAATTCATGACACCAGTCACACTCGGTCTCGCCCCCTCGTTCGGCTTCGGAGACAGAACGGGCCTCGCCACCCCCGGCCACGTCGAGGCGATGAAACGCTCCGGTGCGGGGATCGAGCCGATCTTTCCGCAGCAGTCGATCCGCGAGATGACCCGCACGAAGCGGACTCCGCAGCAGGTCATGGACGACGCCCTCGCGGGAGCGGAAGCGGCCGGCTGGAAGGGGAAGACCGGCGCAGACGCCGACCACCTCAAGACCTACGAGGATGTCGAAGTGACCGCCGCGGTCGGCTTCACATTCTTCACGATCGACCCGTCGGGGCATGTCGACCAGCACGCCGACGACTACGGCGAGCAGGAGCTCCGCGAAAAGTTTCCCGCCGTCCACGCTTCGGCCCCCTGGTTCAAGGAGTATTCGGGCAAGAC
>JAEYWB010000284.1 GCA_023429275.1 Planctomycetota bacterium | reverse complement strand
ATCCAGGCGGACGCGATCCGGCGTTTCAAGCTGAGCGGAGATGGTCTGCCGGTCAGCAGCGACTCTGCGGTGACACCCGACCTCGTTCACACCGGCGGCCGGCTCAAGAAAAACGCCTGGGGGCCGATCGTCCGGATCGCGCTGCAGATCACGAAGGCCCTGCGCTACGCGCACGGGGCCGGGGTGCTGCATCGGGACGTCAAACCGGCCAACATCCTTCTCGATGCCCAGGGGACGGTCCGGATGACCGACTTCGGCCTCGCGCTCCGGATGGACCCCGCCTTCGCCGGCGAGGGAGCCGTCGCCGCCGGGACGCTCCGCTACATGGCCCCCGAGCAGTTCGATGGCGTCATGGACGTCCGCTGCGACATCTACGCCTTGGGGATGACGCTTTACGAGCTCTGTACTCTCTCTCCGGCCTTCGACATTCCCGACCAGAAGGAACTGGTCCGCCGGATCCGGAAGGCGCCGCCTCCCCGTCCGCGGCAGCTCAACCCGGACATCCCGGTCCAGCTTGAAAAGATCCTGCTGAAAGCGATCCGCCGCGATCCGCGCGGCCGTTACCAGACGCTCGACGGGCTGATGGTCGACCTGCGACGGCTGGTCCCGCTGGCCGATCGCCTGCAATCAGCGACCGGTTTGCGGCGCTGGTGGCTGCGGAATTTCGGGCGAGGTTGAAGTCAGCTCTTGCTGCAGAAGACTTTTCTGCTCATGGGGTGCAAGGGGCCCCGAGTCCCTCTCAAGCCGCGGAGAATTGATAGCCCGAAGGCCGTCTCACTCACGATCAAGCAGGGTCTCGACCAAGACGTCGGTTCAGGATTTCATCGCCAGCCGGCACCATGGCGACGAGATCGCACTACTTCCCCGACAGGTGCGGCGGAAACGCCTCGTCATGAAACCCGACCAGGAGCGTGCTTCCCTTCCGGACGGCCGGGGCCCGCAGGTTGCCGGTGGGGCCGATCAGGATCGCGGCGAGTTCCTCGTCGGTCGGCTTGTCCTTCTTGAGGTCGATCTCGACCGCTTTCGTCCCCTTCGAAGCGACGATCCGGCTCACTCCCGAAAGGAGCTTCCGGGCGGCAGCGAAGTCGAACTTCTGCTTGTGGGCGCTCACGACTTCCTTGGCCGTGACTCCCTGCGATTCGAGCAGCGCGTCCATCCGGCTGCACGTTTTGCAGCCCTTACGGTGGTAGTACCAGTCGACTTGAGAAGGCATTGAAAGAGGGGCTTGGCAGGTGAGAATCGGGGGACGGCGAAACCGCGAGGACGCAATCTACTCAAGCCGCGCGTCCAAGTCTCCCGACTCCGCCCTCAAGGTCCCGAACTCGCGGCGCCTGCCGCAGCTGCCTGCTGGGCCTCACGGCGATGTTTCCAGGCTCCGATGACCACCGGCAGCACGCTGACGAAGATGATCATGAGCGTCACCTTCTCGAAGTTTTTTTCGACCCAGGGAATCTGGCCGAGGAAGTAGCCGGCGAGAGTCATCGACATGACCCAGCCGATCCCACCGGCGATGTTGTAGAGGGCGAACTGCCGGTAGTTCATTCCCGCGACACCGGCGACGAACGGCGTAAACGTCCGGACCAGCGGGACGAAGCGGGCGAGGATGATCGCCTTTCCCCCGTGCTTCTCGTAGAACGCCTTGGCCGCCATCAGGTGCTCGTGCTTCACGAACCGGAGGCGTCCCCGTTCGAAGACATGAACGCCCATCTTGTGGCCGAGCGAATAGTTCAGAGCGTCGCCGACGATCGCTGCCGTGATCAGCAGGCCGCACAGGAGCGGCAGATCGAAAATCTTCTGGCTGGCGAGGAACCCCGTCGCGAAGAGGAGGGAGTCCCCCGGCAGGAAGAACCCGACGAGCAGCCCCGTCTCGCTGAAGATGATGGCCGTGAGCAGGACATATCCGACCCAGCCGTAGGCATCCGCCATGTCGCGGAGGTTTTCGGGCTTGGCCAGGCCCATCAACCACTTCATCCACTCGACGATATCGGACATTCCGGTAACCCTGTTCTGCTTTGAGCGACCTGACGAGTGTACCGGCTCCGGCGCCCCGTGGGGATCACCATTCCGTATCGCCTCGACTTCCTGCGATTGGGGGCCAGATCTGCGGGAGAGTCTGGTTGAGCGAGCACGCCCCGCGAAAGTCCGTGTCTCAGTGGGCCTGGCGGGTCGATACCCGGTGTCGCGCCGGGGGCGACACCGCGGATGTCTCGCGGACGATATGGAAAATCCGCCGCAGCGGCTCGCTCCGCAGGACCCCCCCCGCATTGAACGCGGAGGGGGGAAAGGCGGAGAGGATCGAGCTGGTCAGGTCGCCGAGAATCTTGAGGCGTTCGCCGGGGGCAACCATGCGGGCCGGGACGCTCGACCGGAGCGCGGCGCCGGTCAGGTTCCAGAGGCCGGCATTCCCCGCGTGGTAACGCGACTGGTCATAGGCCGGGGCTGCGTCGAAGGCCCGCTCCGGGCTGAAGCAGGCTCCGTCAACCGGGTGCCTCAGGATCAGCGGGCTGAGGAGCACATCAGTCCAGCGCTCCATCCGCCTCCGAAGGAGATCGAGACGGGGGACGTGGCCAGCCCATTGATCCCAGCGGGCCGCCATCGTTTGCAGGAGGCGATTGCGGATCACGAGATTCCAGCTCATGACCTGCTGGGCGAGGCCGCGGGCGCGAAAGGCACGATGCCGGTCCGCCATCGCCAGGAGCAATCCCCCCCAGACCCGATTGAGCACGTCCGCCGTCAGGAATTCTTCTGCCATCTCACTCCAGGCGTCCCGAGCTCCAGCGGTCTCGGCTTCCTCCAGGTCTTGTTCCCACCGGGGCTTGAGGCGTCGCGAATAGACCCAGAAGGTTTCGGAAAATTCCTCGATGCACGGAGGGTCCTGATCGACGACATGAAGCGAATGCCGGGACAGGAGCGCGGCAAGGTCGGCGAGGTCGTGAAGACGCACGAGGGGTCTCTGGCTGATGATCACGGATTGGCGGCATTCCGCCTGTTGGCAAACGAGGTGCCGCCTCCCGCCGAAGGGAGAGAGGCTTGCTGCAAATTGCTGCGGCACAGTCTGTTAAGCGATTTGCCCCGCCGAAGAGCGGCCCGAATGTTGACGCCGGACAACATGGCGATGTTGCAAGGATGCCCCAGGCCCGGCCGAATTCTCTGTGCAGGTCGCGTCGGTTTCAGGACAATGAAGGTCGGGACCCCCGCGGCTGTCCAATGATGATCCGTCCGGGTGTGCCTGAGCGCCCGGCCCCAGCATCGGGAGGACTCCCATGACTCGCCCATCGCGACTTGCCGACGAATGGGCCTCGCGGATCAAAGAACTCGAGCGGCTGAGGGAATCCGCGCCGGAATGGGCCTGGTTGTGGGAGATCCGTTTGCGAGTGCTGAGGTTCCTGCACTCGCGTTACGGCCACACCCCGTTGGCCGAACGTCGGCCTGCTCCCCCTGCGTCGTCCTGGATCGACCCTCGGCCCGAGACCGCCACCGGCGCAGAGTCGAACCGTCCAAGCCAGTGGATGTCGCGTCAGGAGATGCGAGAGATCCTGGATGACATTCACGAGATCGCGAGTTTCGGCGCGGATGACGAAACGGAGTTTCCGTTCGAATCGGCCGCGCCTTTGGGGGCGTGTGCAGGCGGAGAAGGCTCCGACGATCGCCCGGCCTGAGAGAAGTCGGGGGCAAACCGGGGAACCGACAGCGCCTCCCCGGGGAGTCGGGCTTTTCCGGACGGTCGAAGGATCGGATCCCCCGAACTGTCCCGATTGACCCGCTCCGCGCGGAGTGCTTTCCGGATTCCCCTCGGCCTGAATTCGCAACGAAGCGGGGACCGCAGCGGCTACCGCCACGAGCGGAGGAAGAAGTCGACGAAGTTGCGGCACATGATCTTCTCGATGTCCGCCTGCGGGTAACCGCGCTTCTCGAGCAGTTCCGCGATCTTTCGCACGTCGGCGATCGTATCGAGATCCCCCGGGGACTGCTCGCGACCGAAGCCGCCGTCGAGGTCGGTCCCGATCCCGCTGTGGTTCGCATTCCCGGCGAGCTGGCAGATGTGGTCGATGTGATCGACGAGCTTCGCCATCGGGACATCGCTTGGCGGTGTGACGTACTTCTTGAACCCGGGGACGATCATCCAGCTGTCGAAGGCCGCTCCGATGACCGCGCCCCGGGCGATGAGCGCCTTGATCTGCTCATCCGTCAGCTGGCGGTCGCCGGGAACGAGGCTCCGGCAGTTGTGGTGGCTCGCGATCACCGGGCCATGGAAGATGTCGAGGGCTTCCCAGAAGGACTCATCGGCCAGGTGGGTGGCATCGAGCAGCATGCCGACCCGGTCCATCTCGCGGAGGAGCTTCCGGCCATCAGGGGTCAGCCCCCCCTGGCTGCCGGTCCCGTGGCCGTATTCATTGGGGCCGTAGTGGGTCGGGCCGACGAGCCGCAGTCCCCATTCGAACCACTGTTCGACCTGTTCCGGGAAGAGGATAGGCGAGGCCCCTTCCATGCTGATGATGAATCCGAGGGCCGGATCGTTCGAGATGTCGTCCGGCTTCTTGGCGATTGCCGCCTGCCAGCACTTCTCGTGCGCCACGAGGGTCGCCTTGTCCGGGATCTCGCGGATGACACCCTTGCGGCACATCGCGCGGTAGTAGGCGAGCTGGCCGAGCGCCGCCGCGTGGGCGGACTCGCGAGACTGGTAAAAGGTCAGCGGCTTTTCCTTACGGTGCAGCCGGGGGAGAAGCGTGTAGATCCCCAGTCCGATCCGCCCGCGCTTCAGTGCCGGGTAGGAGACCGTGCAGTCGCCGGGGACGATGTCAGGGTAGTGCTTCTCGTGTTCGCGAATCTGCTCGCACTCGAGCTCGAGGTTACGGTTCCACTCGACGGCGTTCCAGGCCATGTCAAGG